>DAIQPD010000006.1:0-67553 GCA_036787535.1 Chryseolinea sp. | reverse complement strand
TCAATGGTCCTTTAATATCATGCGAAACCAGACTGATAATTTGCTCTTTCTCACGCGTTAAAGGACCATTGAATCGTGTTTTTGCCTTGGTGCAGCTTATCCAAATGGAGGGTGATAATTTGACTGATGATCAGGTAAGTTACCTTTCAAAAATGCATCTCGTTGTTGCCGATGGTTTAGGTATGATTCGTAATCTTGTTGATTATAGAAACCTGGTATACAAACGAACAGTGATTATTCCTGAAGAAATGGATCTTGCCCTGGTTATCCGGCCTGTGGCACAACACTATTTTACCTTAGCCTCTAAAAAGAATATTCAACTTTTTTTTGAATCACCCTCTTCTCTGATGATTCAATCCGATAATCATTGTGTGGTTCGATCAGTAGAAAATCTAATATCAAATGCTGTTAAATTTTCGGCCGAAGGCAAGAAAGTATTTGTAACGCTGACAAGTAAGCCGGATGGAGCATCTATCTCGGTTAGGGATGAAGCAAGAGGTTTTACGAAGGACGATCAGACAAAAATGTTTGGCAAGTTTCAAAAACTCTCAGCCTTACCTACTTCTGGCGAAAGTGCTACGGGTTTAGGATTGCTTATTGTAAAACTGATGCTGGATAAGATTAAAGGGAATTTGCAATATGTAACAACAGAAGGTGTTGGTAGTGTGTTTACAATGAACCTTCCACTTCGAATCAGCTGAACAAATAGTAATCGTCTTCTTTTCCTTCTAAAATGGCAATGAGCGAATCAAGTACATGCTCATCTTTAATGACGTAATCGCGAATACCTTGTTTGATAAAATTTAATACCATGTTGCCATCTTCAATGGCGCTCATAATAATGTATTTGTTTTCATCCTTCAATTGTGATTGCAGCACCTTATAAAGTTCTACTCCATCCATTCCCGGGAGTTTGTAATCGACAATCAGAGCATCGGGCAACGTTTTCTGAGCTACTGCCAAACACTTCTCCGCGGATGAAAACCAGGTAATGATGTGTTGAGAATTTTGACTTACGGCCTTCTGTATAAACTCCGCGTAAATGAAATCGTCCTCAACAAGGTAGATGATCATGATAATTCAAGTTTCGGTATTGCAATATACTATGTTGGGCATTTTGCAATGCGCTATTTTAAAATGTTTTTTCAAACAGATTGCCACTCGTATAACAATGCACAGAATTTTCTTTCCGAATGTAGTAGCTTCCTTTCTAAATCTTTCCGAATGAAAACTTACTTCCTTTTTCTAATTGTGGCAATCTTAAGCGTTCAATGCACTTTGCCCGCTAAACAATCCACGAAAGTGAAATTCACAATTTCCTTCACAAAAGAAATGATCGAGTCGGCACAAGACGGAAGGTTGCTTCTATTATTGGCAACGAATGAAAAAACAGAACCCCGCTTTCAAATTAGTAATGGACTGTCAGCGCAATTGGTCTTTGGTATCGATGTAGAGGATATGAAGCCTGGTGAGGAAATTTCTTTCGATGAATCTGCTTTTGGTTTCCCGAAACAAAGCATCAGTGATATCCCGGAAGGCGAGTATTTTATTCAGGCCTTAATCAATCGATATGAAACATTCAACTTAAAAACCGGACATACTGTAAAACTTCCTCCTGATCAGGGAGAAGGACAACAATGGCACAGCAAGCCCGGAAATTTTTACAGCAAACCAATCAAAATAAATATTGACCCAACTAAGGAGCAAGAAGTTAGCCTGGTAATGGATCAGAAGATTCCGCCTGTGGAAGAACCGAAGGATACGAAGTACATTAAGCATATTAAAATTCAAAGCAAATTGCTTACGGAGTTTTGGGGGAAACCGATGTTTCTCGGAGCACACGTCTTAATACCTGAGGGGTTTTATGAACACAAGGAAGCGCACTATCCTCTCATGATTTTCCATGGACATTTTCCAGATGACTTTGGAGGATTTAGTGAAACACCTCCTGATGCCACTATGGATACAACGGATTATACAGAACGCTTTGGAATTTATGGCTACAAGAAATTCGAAGCGCAAGAGGCCTACAATTTCTATAAGCAATGGACAAGCAAGAATTTTCCACGCTTTTTAATAATTGAAATCCAACATGCTAATCCGTATTATGATGATTCGTATGCTGTAAACTCTGCAAACCTTGGCCCTTACGGTGATGCCATCATGCAAGAACTGGTTCCGGAAATTGAAAAACAGTTTCGTGGGATTGGTGAAGGATGGGCTCGCTTTACCTATGGTGGATCAACCGGAGGATGGGAGGCACTCGCGGTTCAAATGTTTTATCCGGATGAATTTAACGGATGCTTTGCGGCCTGTCCTGACCCCGTTGATTTTCGTGCCTATAGTTTAGTTGATTTGTACAAAGACAAGAATGCATATTATTATGATAGTGAGTTTAAGAAACTGCCACGACCGGCACACCGAAATTATTTAGGACAAATTCAATCGACTGTTGAAGAAGATAATCATTATGAATTAGCACTTGGAACCAAAAGCCGCTCCGGACAACAATGGGATATTTGGGAAGCCGTGTATTCACCGCAAGGTGAGGATGGATATCCGAAACGAATTTTTGATAAAGTAACGGGCGACATTGATCCGACAGTTGCAAATTACTGGAAAGAGAATTATGATTTGCGTTACATACTCGAACGCGATTGGAAAACATTAGGACCAAAGCTTGAGGGTAAAATCCATATCTATTGTGGTGATATGGATAACTACTACCTCAACAATGCTGTTTATTTAATGGAAGATTTTCTAAAGAAAACCAACACTCCGTTTTACAAAGGTGAAGTTGATTATGGTGATCGCGCAGAGCATTGCTGGAATGGTGATCATGAAAATCCGAATTACATTTCGCGCTTGCGATATAATACGATGTACTTACCTAGGATTTTAAAACGAATTCAGGAGAGTGCGCCTGAGAATGCAGATGTTAAGAGTTGGAGGTACTAGAACAAAGTTCAAGGTTCCTGATTCAAAGTTCCAGGTTTAAGGTTGAGCGTATCATTTCTTGATATAGTTCGTCTTCGGGTCTGGTGTCTTTTAGTATTTCATCGTAAGTCATTCCTTTGACGTCCATTAAGTATTCGATCATCAATCGGCCTTTGTAGTAGACGGATGGCATGAAGTGTTCTTCACTTACCTCTACCATTCCATTCTTCGATTTACTTTCTAATTCAATGAATCTTTTGATTTCATTCGATAAGCTATAATCCTTGCCTTTTAATTTCGCTTGCCGCGATATGTATTCAGGGTAGCCTTCTAATTTCCAGTATGGTGGGTGATTAAATTGATTCATATTCCAAAGGCCAAGTCGGTTGGTCTGAAGACAATGCCCCATTTCGTGTGCTAAGATCTCGGTTAAATTCA
This sequence comes from Chryseolinea sp., assembly GCA_036787535.1. Lineage (GTDB taxonomy): Bacteria > Bacteroidota > Bacteroidia > Cytophagales > Cyclobacteriaceae > Chryseolinea. The sequence continues at coordinate 64,178 of DAIQPD010000006.1, read as the reverse complement.
TCTTACTTATTGGACCAACAGCCCGATTGGTTTTAAAGTCGACCGTAACTTTGAAAACAATATTTCCGGCAGTTGCTCTTGCTGCTGCACCTTTGCCTTGCAGATCTTCTATTTTGTTGAAGATGGTTTCCGAGCTAAAGAAAATTTCATATCGATAATTCGAGTCGTGGAGTTCGCTGTGTTCAATGAGTTTGTAAGCGTTGTCTAAAATTGGTTGAACACTCTTATCCATTTCAGTATCTGAATACACTCTAAATTTCTCGTGCTCATACGCGTGAGCGAACAAGGGTTGTGGAAAAAGCATGATGGTTACTAAGCCGGAGAGCAGCACAAGAATTGTTAATGCGGTAAAGCCAATCGTTCTTTTGATCATCTTTTTCATAACGCAGATTATTTAGCGTGGAATAACAACAAAGGGAATATTCATTTGTTAATGCTTGGCCTGAATAATTACAGATGATCTGATGCTTGGTAATTTCGTGATGCAAATTCGGTGAATGCCGGATGCTGAGTTGCAATTGGTATCGGACGAAGAGGCTAACAGAAGGATTTAGCTTTATATGCTTATCCCAAAAAGGCCGGTATAAAAGCAGGTAATAGCGGCTACTGCTATCCCGACTATCAATACTATTTTTTTATTCCGTAACATATTCACTTCTGGTTGTATATCCATCAGACAACAAAAGTAGAGAAGAGGTTGCTTGGTGTAAAAAAATAGTTGCTGAAGTGATGGAAATGCGGTGTCTCAAATGAAACTGTATTGGAGAAGACTACTCATTGTCTTCGTTATTTTAAATACCCCTAAAGTGGGATCTGTTGTTACCCAAGCACATCGCGTAATACCTGAACGGATTTTACTTCTCCCAGATTTTCAACATGATCGGCATAGAAACTCAACAACAGATCAAGGACTTTTCTTCGCAGTACATTCGACATCGGAATGATTGCTGAATACTCGCACGATAGTAGTTGATCGACTATCATTTCGGTTTCGATATCAGCAGATCTTCCTCCTACCACTTCGTTTACATTATGAGCACCAAAGCCAAGGAAACGACTCAGCTTTAACATAAAGATTAAATGATAATTTTCTATGCCGGTTGAATTGCTATCCAGTGCGATTAAGGATTGCACCATAAAATCACTTAACTCCTGCGCATGACTTTCTTCTTTCACAGTCTTGTTCATGATTTCATTAATGAACATGGCAACTGCTGATTTTCTTACATCCTGATAAAGTGTTTGATACGGATGAAAGCATTTTATTTCTTTTATGCGATTGATGTTTGCATGTTCACGATAATACACCACCATATCGAGTAAGGTAAGGGGCTGAAACAATGCAATTTTACTTTTAGATGATTTGGTCCGAATGCCATTCACAATATAGGCTTGCAAACCGAAGAGTTCGGTGAACACGTTTACAATGATGGAGGTCTCACCATATTTTGTAAACCTGAAAACGATGCCTCGGGTTTTGTGTAGCATTCGCAGCTGTTTATTTTTATTCGATCACTGCAATCTTTCCAACGGCACTCTCTGCTCCATCTTCTGTTGCACTGAAAACGATGTACATTCCGGTTGCTGCATGATTACCATTGTAGTCGCGAACATTCCATGTTGCTGTTCCACCATTCGCTTTTGTTTGCCAGATTAATTTTCCACTGATGTCTGTAATTTTTACAATGGCATCGTTGGCCAACCCACTAATGCCAACGGTACCAGTGAACTCTGCCGTAACAGGGTTGGGAAATATTTTAACAGATTCAAAAGCATTTGTACTCACTGTCGCATCGGAGCGATAAGAGATCACACCTTTGTCAGTAGAAATGAACACCTCTCCGGTTTTATCATCGATCTCGATTGAGCGAATTACATTGGAGAGTAGTGGACTATTTTCTGCCGTAAAATTATGAATGAGTGTTTCTCCGCTTGGATTAAAAAGCCAAACACCTCGTTCAGTGCCCATCCATTTTCTGTTTCCGCCATCAACTGCAATAGCCGTTACCTTATCATCTTTTAGTAAAAACCGATTTTCAAAAATGGGTTTGATAGCATTAACGCCAGAAGTAAATAAACGAGAGAGATCAACAAAATAAGCTACTCCTATGTCGGTGCCTACCCATACATAACCATCGCGATCCATGGCAATGGAATGAACATTCTTGCTGGGCAATCCTCCTGAACCCGCGACATCCGTAAGGTACGCTGATGTATTTTCTTCTTTATTAAATACAACTATCCCTCCTCCCTGATTTGGATTGGCAAGCATCCACACTTGATCGTAAACATCGATCGCTAATTCAGTCGGGTATCGTGATGCAATGGATGCAAAAGAAAATGACACCCATGTATTATCGGATTTTAAAAGATGGAGTGGTGTACTTGCACCATAGTTTGCAACCCATAATCCTTCTGGTGAAAATTCAATTGCCGTGATGTTTACAAATCTTCCGGGAGGATTTAAGTTTATCAACGGACTGTTGCTTTCATCATATCGAACAATTGCCCCCTGACTGTTTCGTGATTCAACACCATACCCAAAAGATGAGGTAAAGGTAAATTCATCATTGCTGGAAAAATCGATGTCTGTTAAATCTTTCATCGATGAAGATTGTATACTCCAAATGCCTGCATAAAGTAAATCGTAAGCGCTATTTTTATTTAATGGCACATAGGTAGAGGAGTGTCCATCACCAACTCCAAGCATTGTTTTGGCATGATACTTTAATCGGGACGTTTCAGTATTGACGGGCCCATTTGGTAAATAGCTTGCAAAGCTTCCCGTTGTGTTGGAAACTAATCCATGCTCCTCATCACCCACCCAGAGCTTTCCAGTGCCACCTTCCAGTGCCATGTATGGAGATGAAATTGAAGTCGATACAATTTGCGTAAGGGTATTTGAGTTTGATAATTCCCAAAGTTCGGTGGTAGTGGCAATCAGTATATCGTTGGCAGATGCATTTAGAGAGTGAAAGGGAATTCCTTGCAGAAAGGATTCCTGAACCCAATCAGCTCCAGTAAAATGATAAATGCCTGAAGAATTAATAGCGGCATATACTTTCGATTGATTTGCCGCAACCGACTGAATGCTTCCACCGAATACTCCGGTATCGAAACGCGTCCATTTATTAAAGTCAAGCAAATTGTCATTTAGTTTTCCGGCCAACACACCAGCTTCAGTGGCCAGAAAAATACTGTCGTTTAAAAATGTGCTTTGAAAAATTTTAATTGTTCCTCCTGAATCTCCCAAATCACGCCACGCCTCTTTTACTTCCTGTTTGTTGATGTCGAAAACCACAACACCATAATCGGTCGATAGGTAGGCATAAGAGTTTTGAAATGTAATGTGATTAATTCGTTTTGAACCACTAATGGTTTCAGAATTTTTCAGACGATCAAAATTGGTTATGATGTTTCCCAGGAGAATGTCAAGATTACCATCTTCGTACGCAATCAATACTTTTTTTGTTATAGGATCGGCACTGATATAGGTAATGCCCGTTGAACTGAGTCCGTCAAGTTTTGAATATCCTGTTAAACTATTATCCTTCAGACTAAAAACCATCACGCCATTTTCGGCAGCACCATAAATGTTTTGGTCTGTTACAGCAACACTGTGAATAGATTGAAATGATATGTGTGCTCGCCACGTGCCGATCGGAATATTTTCCTGAGCAGATGCAACACCAAAAACGGATGTGGAAAGAACAAACCCATAAAGTAGATAATGGATACAATGGTTTATAGAACTCATCATTTTATAAGAAAACAATCTGCACATTGAATAATCGATCATTGACAATTAAAATTATTTTTCACGATTCTTCATTCCATCCTGAAACGCTTTTCGGCCGCGCGCTTCGTATTCATTTTTTTCGCCCAACATAACTTGTTGTTCGTGTTCGCTTAATCGGAAAGAGAACGAAGCAAGCTCACCGGTTTGTGCACAGATCGCATGAACTTTTGTAACAAATTCTGCGACTGCTAAAAGATTAGGCATCGGACCAAACGGTTTACCTTCATAATCCATATCAAGACCAGCCACAATTACCCGCTTACCTTGATTGGCTAAGGTATTACAAATCTCTACAATGGTCTGATCAAAAAACTGAGCCTCATCAATACCCACTACATCGCAATCGCCCGCCAAAAGCAGAATGTCATTTGCAAAGTTAACAGGGGTAGAGCGAATGGAACTTTCATTATGCGAAACCACACGCTCGTCATGGTATCGCTTATCGATTGCCGGTTTAAATATTTCTACCTTTTGTTTGGCAATGAGTGCACGATTAAGCCTGCGAATAAGTTCTTCCGTCTTTCCCGAAAACATGCAGCCGCTAATCACTTCAATCCAGCCTGCCCGACCGGATGAAGGTTTGCCCCCAAGATTTGGCTCAATAAACATGGGCTAAAAATAAGAGACTTTATCCAATGCACATTAGTTTTAGTTTAAAGTAATGTCACGATCGGTAGAAGCGGCAATTCAATGGAGGTCATGTATATTGAAGATGCTTCAATTTGCAATCTTCAGGAACGGAAATAACAACATCGTCTAACACAATGGCCTGACATGCCAGACGTTCATTCTCTTGAAGGAGGTTTTGTTTTCGATACCGTTCTTCAGCAGGCGTTAAGGGCGTAAAGTTATCCATGCCATCAATGATCTTAAACCTACAGGTAACACAGCGGCCCTTCCCTCCACAATCCTGCATCCAATCGAGTGAATGGAGGCCGAATTGAACCAGTGCTGGTTTGGAAAAATAACGAATATCAATTTCCGTATTGTGCAGATTTTGAATGATAATTTTTGCCATGGTTTGTGTGTTTACCTTTGATCATAAACTGTGCGCATTAATGAATATACATTAACTTTAGGCGAACAATAGCATCTTAATTTGATTTTACCACATGGACGAAAAGATTAGTCTTGAAGCAATTGCCCTCTATGCCGATGCCTATGCTGACAAGGTATTGAAAAACTTTTTTGCTTCGAAAGATAAGATTACCGGTAAAGAGATTTTGTCACTCTGCAATGTGCAGCAGGCGAACCTCTTTATTATCCGTGAATTGTTTAGAACCTGGAAAGAAGACACCCGGAAATTTAAAAGCCCCTATTTTGATTTTGAACAAGCTGATGTAAAAGAAGCGCTCGAAAATTTTATGGGAGTACTTTCCAATAATATTTCGATTGATCAACCCCATTTTGCTCCATTGCTAAAGAAGGCAGTAAGTCAGTCATTATTGGTCATCTTCGATCCGTACGATTTCTTTTCGATAATTGTAACCGGAAAAAATAATAAGCTTGAAGTTGCGCCCTTTCGGGAAGAGATAAAATATTTAAAGATAAACAAAGCTCCGCTTGAGCGGATGTTGGAAAAGCTGGATGAGAAAGGGGTAAAAGAAATTTCGGGCAATGAAGCCTTTGCCATTTTAGATCAGATACTGGAAGAAGTAAATTTCAATCCGGAAGATGTTGAAGAATACATCGAAAAGTTTTCTTCAGTCGTGCCGCTTGAGCCCAATCGTTTTTATGTTTCAAAGGAAATTGAAAATCAGGTAATTCCAGAACCCGTATCTGTTCCGGAAGCAAAAGTGGTAAAGGCTCCGGAAATAAAAGTAAAAGTGGAAGAGCCTGTCATTGTTCATACACCACCACTAGTTACTGCAAAATCAGAACCCGTAGTAGCGCAACCCGCTAAACAAACAACTCCCACCATTAACGAAACGCTAAGTCGTGAACCACGACCAAGCATCGTTGATAAATTTCAAAAGATTGGTAAGATAAAAGACAGCCTGACTATCAATCAGAAATTCATGTTCACCAAGGTATTGTTTCATGGCGACTTTGAATTATTTAGCAAAGCGATCGATCACTTAGATCGTCAGGATAATATGAAAGCAGCCCTTCGGTACATTGATGATGAACACGCCTCTTCATGGGATCGCGACAGCGAAGAGTTCCATGAATTTATGGAGTTAGTGGAGAAGAGGTTTGTTTAATTTTTTTAGCTGCAGAGTAAGAACTGTTCTCAAAGAAATAATATCTGCGTGCAGTTGCAGAATCTCTTTTATAATACATCATAGTTTAGATTGATACAGACCTTACTTATTCACTCTGATTCCAATAGACTGAAAGGATTTTCCGTGGATAAGTAGATTGAGGTCTTTTTGAGTCTTCATAATTTCATTTAAGGGTAGACTCAATTCAGTGTGGTAGATTTTATAGATCAACTCCCATTCTTCTTTATCCATAAAACCATCGGAGTTAGCAATAACACTTAACCAGGCCAGGCAACGGATTTGCTTTGTTTTATCAAGCTTTTTTAAACCGGCAATGCACTCTGAAAGCAGTGTCTTGTTATCTTTTGTTTTAAGTGTCTCCATCTGAGCGTTAAAGGTAGCCTCAGCAATACCTTCTATCTTAAGCATCTCTTTGCCAAACGCCAATTCCTTTTCGTTTACACTATTATCCGCTAATATAAGTAAGTGATAAAGGCCCGTGAGAGTTGATTTATAGTCCATGTTGGCGTTAAGAATCGTGCTACTTATTGGAGGAGGGTATGGGCACAAAAATATATAAAAACAAGTGAACAAAAATTCTACTGGCTTCTTTCGCTCAATCTTTTTTAGTATCCGATTTTATCTTGTCCATATTCTTGCGAATATTTTCTTTTACCGCTTTGGGTAGGTAACGCTTTTTCCCTGGGCGCGGACAATCCCACTCTGCAAGTGATACATTTTGAACCGTTGTGCGGGAATCTCTAAATAGCTTGCCTTGCTCAGCACTGGGTTCTTCCTGATTTGCTCTGGCTGTAAAAGAATTTGATTTATAATGTGAACGAAGTTTTGCCTCTTTAACTCTTGGGCACGGAATTTTGCCGATCTGGCAAGACGAACAGATAAACAGCAATAGAACAATCCAAAAAAACAGAGCCTTCATAATGATCGTGTATTAAGTGAACGACTTTTTTGAAGATTAAGAACCTACAGGGTAGGGAGGAAATCTGATTTTGAAGTTAGTATTATTCTGTATAAGAAGAGCATCGAAAGTGAATTATTGCGCTTTGGAGCGATACATTGGTTCAAGAATGAAGTCCAGATTTTATTGTGCGGTGATAATTAGCATGTTCTTGAAGGTTTAACAATTACCTTTGGCTTTATTATTTGATTATGAAGGATTTTAAGAAATACTATATCATCCCCGCTCAGCCCGAAGAGGTCTATCTGGCACTTACCCTTTCTGCAACCATTCAATTGTGGTCGGGTGATTATGCTGAGATGTCGGCAGTGCCCGGAACAGAATTTTCGTTGTGGGATGGAAGCATTGTTGGGAAAAATCTGGAGTTTGAAACCAGTAAGAAAATTGTGCAGGAGTGGTACTTCGGTGATGAAGTCGGGAAGGATAATAAATCAATTGTCACCATTAAACTCCATGCTGATGCGCAAGGCACTTCCGTGGAATTAAAGCACATTAATATTCCAGATGATGACTATGATGATATTGTTGATGGCTGGAATACCATATACTTCGGCTCACTGCGTGAGTTTTATGAGTAATCATCTTTTCGCATAAAACCTTTCAGCCAAAAGACGATTAATCTATTAACTCTTCTTCAGAAATTCTGTTTAAGCACAATGCTTGAACCATTGATGCGACAGTCTATTTCACTTGCATCATCCATAAGTTTTATGATCTTAACAATAGTACCACGTTTCAGATTGATTGATGATCCCTTCACGTTTAAATCTTTGATTAAGGTAACTGAATCGTCATCGTTCAGGATGTTGCCGTTGTAACCTTTACTTCCATGCTCTTTTCTTTGAGATCAAAAGGTAATTAAAACCTGCATTGCCGTTCTGAAAATTAGTTGGATATTGAGTGTTCGGGGTTGCGGGTAACTCTACTAACCTTTTTCTAAATTTCTATTTGACCATTTTTCATCCTTGTCGTATCACTTTTAGCCAATAGCTAAATGCAATATTCAGAAGAATTGAATTTGATTAAATGTGCTCAGGGAGGTGATAGTCATGCCTTTCGGAAATTAGTTGAAATGCATCAGCCCTTTGCCTATTCAGTTGCGTTTCGATTTACCGGAAATGCACCAGAGGCTGAAGACATTATTCAGGAAGTCTTCATAAAACTGTGGAAGAATTTAGGAAAGTATAAACAAGGTATAAAATTGACCACATGGCTATATCAGATTATTACCAATCAATGTCTTGACTATTTAAAGTCAGCAAGCAGAAAACACCAAATGAAGAATGTTGAAATAAAATTAGGAAAGCAAATTCGAGATTATACCAATCATGAACAGCAAGTTGATGATCAGGAATTGCTCCAAGTGGTTACAGGTCTCGCCAAGCAACTTACACCGAAACAGCAAACCGTTTTCGTTTTGCGGGATCTTGAGGGATTGTCTGTTGAGGAAGTGTGTGAGGTTCTTAAAATGTCTGCCGGAAAAATGAAGAGCAATTTGTACTACGCGAGGCAAAAAATCAGACAAGATTTAATACAGTATTATAAAGAATCGACTAAACAAGAATACAATGAATTGTAAGAAAGCACACAGGCAAATTCATTTGTTCACTGAGTTAACAAGCGAAGAGTATGACCAGCTTCTGAATCATATCAACGAATGCGAAGCATGTATGGAGTTGGCGGAATCAATGAAACTCATGACCAACATTGTGAACAGAATTTCGCAAGTAGAAATAAAGCCATTGAATTCTGCTCAGCTTACTGGCGATATCATGTCTGGAATTTCAAAATCAGAATTTCAGACGTTTAATGTATTGAATTGGATTTTAAGTTACCTGGATTTGAGGCAGGTGAGATTCACCATGGCAACGGTCTCAGCCATGTTGATCATTCTATTGGTAGTCGAGCAATCAAAACCAACCCAATTTCAAAGCCAATATTCTTCACAAGTTACAACCCACTCATTAAAGACAACTATTCTAGATACACAAAATTTCCAACATCAGTTACAAAATTACAAAGCAACTGAGAAGTTTAAACTATTGAACAGCTGTAGGAATCCTTTTAATGAATCACGTTATACAGCAGCATGCTTACGTGAGAAAAATGAACGATTTAAAACCATTTGATAAACAAAACGAACCCAAAATGAAATTCAAATTGATATCAGCAATAGTGATTGGAGTAGTGATTCTATCATCGTGCGAAAATCCAATGACCTTCGAAACCAAAGTGTATGAAGACGGAACTTTTGACAAGACCATTATTTTTGAAAAGAATGATTCTTCCATTATTCACCAAAACATGTTTGGTATAAATGAAGATCACGGATGGTCGACAATCGTTACCAAATTGCAAAAGGAAACTAAGGAAAAATCCGAACAGAAGAACTGGATTGCATTTAGTAAGCACTTCTCATCCATTGATGAAATGAATTCTGAATTAAATACTTCATCCGATTCGCTCTTTCATATTAAATCTACTTTCAAGAAAAAGTTTAGGTGGTTCTATACTTATATTGAATACACTGAAACCTTTGCGCCAATCAATCGATTCAAGATGCTTTCTATATCGGATTATCTGACAAAAGAAGATTATCAGTTTATAAATAGACTCCCCCATGAAGGTAGCAGCATATCCAAAGCCGATAGCCTTTTCTTACAAATGTTAAATGTTAAAATCATGGATGAGTATGTGAACATGGCAATCTTTAATGAAGAGTATGATATTCTAACAAAGGTGATGCAAAGAAGTAGGATGGATAAGAAATGGTATGATACGCTTGCAAAGAAAAGAGAGCTGATGTTTAGTATAATTGATGATATCAAGGGCGATGGTGATCTTGCCATGGAGATGGCCGATACACTGCAAATTCCTTTACCGCGGGATCAGGCAATGAAGGATACGAAGGAACTTTCACGTGATCTTAATAGCAGAATGAGTTTTATGAGCTTTGCTAAAGATGGAAAATACAAGAACAGTATTGATATGCCCTGGCAGGTAATTGAAACAAATGCAGATTCAGTTTCCGGAAATAAATTATTCTGGCGACCGGCTTCTGTTAAGTTTTTAGTGACGGATTATGTCATGTATAGTAGATCCAGAAAACCGAATCTTTGGGCAGTCCTAATCTCTGGAGCCTTTATCCTGATTACCTTATTTGTTATTCTAAGAAAGCGGATGACGAGTTGAAGAGAGGTAACGAGAAAGTTTTATTCTTCACACTTCGATTGGTTAGTTTCAAGAAGCAAATTAATGTTAGGAGTGCACTTCTAACTTTTGCTATCTTTAAAAATTAATCAAACCATAGAATGAAACGCTTCAGCAAAGGTATTTTCCTGCCACTCTTGTGGATATTCACAACTCTAATCTTCATGGGTTGTGAACAAAAAACAACCGATAAAAGAATCAAACAAATTGATCCTGCAAAGACAGCCTCTATGGCAAAGTCAATTGAGGCAGCGGTTACACCTCAATTGGCAGAAGGACTTACTTTGAAATTGTGGGGAGTTGATTCTTTAGTGGCCGATCCGGTTTCCATTGACATTGACGATCAGGGGAGAATTTATTATACACGAACCAATCGCCAAAAAAATTCTGAGTTTGATATTCGCGGTCATCAGGATTGGGAAATTGAATCGATTCAACTTCAGAACATTGAAGAGAAACGGGCTTTCCTTCATCGAATACTATCACCTGAGAACAGCAAGAAAAATGAATGGCTAGCGGATTTAAATGGCGATGGCTCCCACGATTGGAAAGACATGACGGTTCAGAAAGAACATGTATATAGAGTAGAAGATACTTCAGGCGATGGCGTGGCTGACCAGTCTCAGATGGTGGTAGAGGATTTTTATGATGAAGTGACGGATGCCATGGGTGGAATTTTAAAACACGGAAATGATTTGTTTGTGAACATTGGTCCCGATATGTGGCGTATCGAAGAAAATAAAGAAGGACTGATGGAAAAGAAAACTTCGATTTCGCATGGCTATGGAATTCACATCGGATTTGGCGGCCATGGCATGTCAGGTATTGAAGTGGGGCCAGAAGGAAAAATTTATTGGCAGATTGGCGACATCGGATTTAATGGTGTTGATCCCGATGGACAAAAATGGGAGCATCCAAACAGCGGTGTAATTGTTCGATCAAATCCTGATGGGAGTGACTTCGAAGTATTTTCTTATGGAAATAGAAATACACATGAGTTTGTCTTTGATGAATATGGAAATTTAATCAGCGAAGACAATGATGGAGATCATCCGGGAGAAAGCGAACGGATTGTATATGTTGTGAACGGTGCTGACATTGGGTGGAGAACCAATTGGCAGTTTGGAAAATATCGCGATCCGGATAACAATACCTATAAGGTGTGGATGGATGAGAAAATGTACATACCACGTTTCGAGGGGCAAGCGGCTTACATCTTACCAACTATTAAGAATTTTGTGAACGGACCAACCGGAATGTTATATAATCCGGGCACAGCATTAAGTGCAGAATACAAAAACACATTTTTTATTGGAGAGTTTGTAGGCAATCCAACACAATCGGGCATTAGCTCTTTCAAGCTAAAACCAAAAGGGGCTTCGTTTGAATTTACCGAATCAAAGAAATTAATGTACGGTGTACTCGCAACAGGTATTGACTTTGGTCCGGATGGCGCAATGTATTTAGCAGATTGGATTGAAGGATGGGATACAAAAGATCATGGTCGTATTTGGAAATTGGATGTTGAAAATCCAAATGTTGAAGAACGCAAACGCACGAAGGAATTATTGGAAGCTAACTTTTCTGACTATGATAATAATAAGGTAGGAGAACAATTAAAAAATCCTGACATGCGCGTTCGACAAAAGGCGCAATTCGAACTAGCAACGCGTGGTGATAAAGGACTGGATGTTCTTACAAAGTATAGTTTGCAAAAAGAAAATCAATTGGCAAGAGTACATGCCATCTGGGGGATAAGTCAGTTTGCGCGAAAAGATTTGAAGCATGCAAAATTGCTGTTGCCTTTGTTGTCTGATAGCGATGATGAAATTCGTGCACAAGCAGCCAAGTGGATTGGCGATGTGCGATATACAGACGCAGGCGACAAATTAATTCCACTGTTGAAAGACAATTTTAGTCGTGCGCAATTCTTCGCGGCTGAAGCATTAGGTAGAATTGCGTATGAACCGGCCATCAATCCGATTATTGAATTGATTCAAAGTAACGATGATGCTGACCAATACATTCGCCATGCAGCAAGTTTGGCATTAGCGAGAATTGGAAAACCAGAACCGATCATTGCATTATCAACAAATCAATCGCGCGCTTTGCGCATTGCGGCAGTAGTAGCTTTAAGACGATTGCAAAATCCCGGCATAAAAGTTTTTCTCAATGATGCAGATGAATTTATCGTAACCGAAACAGCAAGAGCAATCAATGATGATTTATCCATTCCAGATGCTTTACCTGCGTTGGGTGATGCATTGAAGAATTACAAGTTTATGAACGAGGCCTTTGTAAGAAGAGCCATCAGTGCAAACTTACGTGTGGGTACAGATGAGGCCATGCAAAATCTGTTAAACTATGCTCAACATGAAGGTAGCCCATTAGCAATGCGTGCTGAAGCTATTGATGCATTGAGCACTTGGGCGAAGCCATCTGTATTGGATCGTGTTGACGGAAGATATCGTGGTGTGGTTACGCGTGATCTTTCAATTGTACAAAATAAATCTGCTGATATATTGATTCAATTGTTGTCGAATAAAGAGTCGGTAGTTCGTCTCCATGCAGCAAAAGCTTCTGGAAAATTGAAGATTGAAAAAGCTTCTGCCCAATTGTTAACACGATTAAAAATGGATCCTGCTGCAGAGGTTCGTGTGGCTGCACTTAATGCACTTGCTACATTAAAAGACAAACAAATTGATGTTGCCATTAAGGTAGCGTTGGCGGATAAAGAAAAAAGTGTTCGCGTTTTAGCACTTGATTTGTTGACCGCTATGGATATTCCGAAAGAACTCATGGCTAGCCTGCTTACCGATGTGATTAACACACGCACTGTTGAAGAGAAGCAGGCTGCGATTACTACCTTAGGAACATTGCCGATACAATACACAGAAAAAACATTTGATCAATTGCTGAATAATCTGGAAGCTAAGAAACTTCCGGCAGAAGTTCAGCTAGAATTGGCGGATGCCATTGATAGTACTCGCTCAAAAGGATTGACCGATCGGTTTAAAAAATTAACGCGTAATTCTTCACCCGATTCATTAAAGGCTACCTATGCTGGTGCGTTAATGGGCGGAGATCCAAGAAAGGGTGAGCGAATTTTTTGGAGCCATCAATCCGCACAATGTATTCGGTGTCATTCATTCGATGACTATGGCGGATCAGCTGGTCCACGACTTAATGGAGTTGCCAGTCGTTTAACGCGTGAACAAATTCTTGAAGCGCTTATTGAACCAAGTGTAAGGATAGCACCCGGCTTTGGTAGCGTTTCGTTAGAATTGAAGAATGGTGAAAAGGTTAATGGAATTCTTCTGGAAGAAAAATCAGATGGATTTGTTTTAAAAATCGGTGATAAGCCTGACACGTTGATCAAAAAATCAGATGTGGTGAAGCGAACCAATTCTGCATCGAGTATGCCGCCAATGATTTATCTCTTAACAAAAAAGGAGATCAGAGATGTAGTGAGCTTCCTGGCAACACTAAATGGAGAGAAGTAAATGGATGAGCCACAGATTTACAGAATAACACCTGCATTTTAATCTGTGGCAATATATTTTAACCCTTACATCAATATGAAAACAAAAATTATCTTTTCCATTTGTCTGCTGATTGCATTCAGCTTAATGACCGGTTTTATGTATATCAAATCAACGGAAGTAAAACACATTGTGATTTTTAAGTACAAAGAGAAGACAACACCTGCTCAGATTGAAGAAGTAACGCAGGCGTTTAAAGCATTGAAAGGAAAAATCCCTGGAATTGTTTCTTTTGAATATGGTGTAAACAACAGTCCTGAAAATCTAAACAAGGGATTTACACATGCCTACCTTCTTACCTTTAAAGATGTCGCTTCACGTGATGCATACCTTCCGCATCCGGAACATAATAAGTTTGGAGAACTTCTGGGAAGATTAGATGTCCTTGAAGAACCTTTTGTTGTGGATTTTCAACTGACGGAATAGGTATTACCGTTCTTCTTCTTTGCCATCTGGATATTTAGCAAACCTGCTTTTATCTCTTGGATGAACATGCTCGTAACTCGGCCATGGCCATCCGCCAAATTGTGTTTGCTGATATTCATTCATGGCTTGCTGAATTTCGGCCTGGGTATTCATTACAAACGGTCCGTATTGTGCTACCGGTTCGCTAATGGGTTTTCCTTGAAGTAAAAGTAAAGAACTTTCTGTGTCACCATTTTTTAAGATTACCTTTTGATCAGCCAGAAGTTCAATGGCCTGATGAGTTCTAAAATTCTTTTCTGCAATCTCAATTGAAGAGCCTTCATAAAAATAAAGTGAACGATTGATGTGCGCAGGCGCAACAGGTAATTTCCATTCTGCACCCGCTTCTAATTTAATTGTCCAGATGGCTACTTCATTATTTTCATCTGCTGCCCATGAATTGGGAGCAGGATTAGGTGCCTTTACATTTTCAATTGTTCCGGCAATTACTTTTATACTTGTCGTCTTTCCGTTTTCATCTTTTGATGTGAAGGTTGGAATGGTATCGTTCCATAACATAGCGAAATGAGGTTCGGCAAACTTTTTCGCTTTTGGTAGGTTGAGCCAGATTTGGAAAAGCTCAAGTGTATTTTCTTCTTCTTTATTCAACAATGGAAACATTTCACAATGTTGTACACCCTTACCTGCTGTCATCCATTGCACATCACCAAAACCAAAACGACCCGCTGCACCGAGCGAATCAGAGTGATCGACCAATCCTTTTGTAACGACCGTTACAGTTTCAAAGCCACGATGTGGATGCGCAGGAAAGCCGGGCACGGTTTGTCCGTGGTACATGCGCCACTTTTCTGTTGGAGAAAAATCCTGGCCGATATTGCGACCTGTAAGTGATGCATCAGGCCCCATGACATCGTTTCCTTTCGGATAAAAATCTTCATGATGAACACAGAAAAGAAATGGATCTTGTGTTTGCCATGGAAAGCCTAGTGGCTTGATTGCTTTTATTGGAGAACTGCTCATAGCTGTGAAAATAATACTAATGTAGTTTGATAAACCAAAAGTGGGAGGAGAAAGTTTTCGCTGATGGTCTCTAGTTTATGTATCCGGCAATGATTTTGGTATGACGACCGTAAAGATGCTTCCTTCTCCTAGCACACTTTTTACCGAAATGGTTCCTTTAATTTTTTCTAGTGTTTCCTTTACGATGTAAAGACCTAGTCCGGAGCCATCAGATTTTTCATAGCCTTGAAAAAACATATCAAATATTTTTTCTGCATAATCGCTATGAATACCTATGCCATTGTCTCCTATTGATATAACAATATTTTCGGTATTGGCTTTCACTGTAACTTTAATAAAGGAATTGGATTTACCGGGATCAACATACTTAAATGCGTTTGATAGCAAATTTCCTAAAAGAATCTGCATTCGAATAAAGTCACTCTTTATAGTTAGATCTTCTTGAATACTTAACTCTACGCTTACTTTTTCTGCACCTGGATAGAATTGTAGGTTTTCTAGAGCATCGTTGATTAAGGTTTTGATATTCACCTCTCCAATATTTAATGGAAGTCTTGAATTGCGAGAATAGTCGGAGATGTCTTTTATAAATTTGTCCAATCGGGTTAAACGTCCTTCCATCATGGAGAGGTACGATTTTATTTCAACAGTATCGTTGGTATATTTAGTTAGATTGATCAGTCCTCTCAAGGAGCTAATGGGTGAACGCAAATCATGAGAAGTACTGTACACAAACCGATCGAGCTCTGTATTCACTTTTACCAGTTCTTCATTTTTTTGGTTCAGATCCATTTCCTTTTTTCGTAGTGAACCTTCCGAGTAGTAATTAAGCGTTACCAGGAAATAGACGACCAATACACAGGTAATGCAGGTTACTATTAAATTAGTAACAAGGTTAAAGCTTATGTATTCTGGTGGATAGACTCTTCTTGGAACAATGTGAAGGTCGAAGACAATAGAGGTAATTATTAGGAGTGTGGTGAAAGCGATCAGCACCCAGGATGTCCTTCGATGTTCAAATCCAAAACCCGCAATAGTCACTATGTAGCAGAGAATAAAAAGGAAGCCCACTCCAATTTCAATAGGCTCAAGAATGGCAAATGAAAAAACAATGATATCACCAGCGATAACCAGCAGAACTTTTGCCCAATAGTAGTATCCTTTCCGGTTTAAAATAAAGCTAAGGAAAGACAGAAGAGCTCCGCCTGATTGTAAATACCAGGAATCGAAAATTCCATTCTGTAAATCGATGAACAAATAAAGTAAGCAGATACCTATTGCAAGAAGGCTTAACTGAGCGGTTAATACAGCCAGTTTGTAATCTGCAAAGGCAAGATCGGGTTGGTTTTTGCCTAGTAGAAAGTTTTGAGTTGGGCGATGGAATTGCCTCATATGAAAGCAGACTTACAACCAAAGTAGCAAGAATTTTCTAATCGATCACAGAAAGATTAATCCTCCTTTGTTAATACCAAACCGCAGCGCTTAGTCTATTGCAGCCTTCGTCACTTTTCGATAAACAAACGAATGGTAAATGTGTCTGCGGGCAAAGCGATCCGGATTATCTGAGTTTACCAATTTGCTATAGATGTTTTTGGGAATGCCGAAATATTCATAACAGCTTCCATCGACAAAATTTACCTGAAGCGTAAGCGATTTGTATTGGAAGTCAATCAGTTTAGAAGAGGCAATTACAGCAGTATACTGTTCCAATTGCTGCTCATGAGTTTCGGGCGCGATGCTAACGAGAAGATGGTAGGCTTCAATGAACGCTTTGCTTTTTTCTTCTGCTTCAAGTTTTGCTTCTGCATTATCCTGAATTTTATCAGGATGCCAATCCTTCATAAAATTCCGGTAGATACTTTTCAGCTCTTTTAACTCAACACTTTTGTCAACCCCTAGGAGTTTTCTGGATTCAATGATCTTTTTCATGCGGGCGCAAAAATAAACTAATTATGCTAAATACCTTTTGCGGGATGGTTATGAATGAAAAGAAGCTTCATGGTGAGTATGCATTTCGGCATATTTCATTGGGTAAGACAGAGTGGTATGCAAATTATCTAATGGATAGATGAAATTAGCAGGATACTCTTCTGTAAATTAATTATTCGCCAGCGGCAAGCGTCTTGATGTTTGTAGGATGGCTCAGTTTATAATCGGATTTTTGGTTATTGATGGCCAACTTAGGATTTACGTATCCTTTCTTGTATTGCTTTACGCGAGCTTCAAATTCAATCGTCATCCCTTCTTTAAGTTTGGCTTTTTCAAAACCTTTGGTGAGGGCAAACCAATGATGATCGGTAACCTGAGTATTTATTTCAAGATCGATTATGTTGGTTAGAAGCAGTGTCGTATCGGTATAGCCATTGTAGTTTACTTTTTTTCCAAAGCGTGTAAACACGGCTCTGAATTTTTTACGCAACCCAACCTTATCTGCCAGATTTTTTCTCACGTCAGTATTTTGCTAAATCAAATTTCTAGCGCTAAAGATACGAACCAGACGGAATAGATTTCAGATGAATCCGTAAGGCTGATTTTAATTACCTTTGGATTAGCGCCCTATCTTAATGACAGAATATGAAGAGCAAATCAAAACCTCCTGATAAGGGATCGTTGGGTGATTTTTTAAATGGTAAATCAGATCATACCATTCTATTGTTTGACCATTTCGTTATGCAATTTAAAAGGGTTGGAAAAATTGAAGTGCTTCCAGCCAAGACCATGATAGGTATTGCCACATCGCGTAAGCGAATTGCATACGTTACTCAGTTGGGAAAGAATTTTATTCACGTGGTATTTCCTTTTGAGAAACCGTATCCGGAAAATTTATGCTTTCAAAAAATAGCACAAGTGCCAGGGGACGAAAAACAATTTAATCACCACTTTAGAATGTATGATAAGGAAGATGTGAACAGCGAGGTCTTGAATTATATGAAGCATGCCATTACATTGGGTAGTTAAACATACTCCGATTCATTTAGCCAATCAACTTTTTGCATGATAGAAATCATGGTTTCTTTGAAATGATTATTTCAATCAGTATCTTTTGATCTGCCCATTGCTTGATCACGATGAAAGGTGGCAGCTTTCTTAATGGATCACCTATGAAGAGTCTACTAGCAGCTGCATTTTTCTTTGCTGTTATTCCTGTATTTAGTCAACATGAGGTTCGCTTTGAGCGAATTACGGTAGAGGATGGGCTCTCTCAATCGTCTGTTAAATCTCTTGTTCAGGATAAGTATGGTTACCTCTGGGTTGCCACACTTGACGGCCTCAATAAATATGATGGTAACAAGTTTTATATCTTTCAACACGATGGGAAAAACACAAACACGATTCCCCGAAACGATATTCACATGCTGTTTATCGATAAATCTCAAAATCTTTGGGTCTCTTCATCTGGTTCTTTAAGCCGTTTTGTTCCAGAAAAAAACAACTTCATGAACTTTCCGGTGATGCTGGATGGAAAGCCAAACCTAAATTTTGTAGTTAACGATTTAGATCAGGAATCGGATAGCATATTGGTGTTGAGCTCAAACGCAGGTATTTGGAATTTTAATATTCTGACGGGACGCTTTTCGCGAAAAGCAGGTATGGAGCAATTTGATGATCAGGTTGTGCAAAGTTATTGCAGTACCGGCAATGAAGACACCTGGCTAGTTACGAAATATGCAATTTATGTACGCTCTCCAGGCGAGGCGAATTTCAAAACGATATTAAATCCATCTTCCAGAATTTCTTTCCATTATGTTGAGAGCACACATGAGGTCTATGTGCAAAGCAAAGAGTCACTTCGAAAATTTGATTATAAACGCAATCAATTTATAACACTATTTACTTTTTCAGTCAGCGATGATGTAGACGAGGAACACATGCAAATGCTGAAGTTAGCAAATGGTGATTTGTGGGTTATGCGAAAGGAGGTACTTGTATTCAACTCTTCTGATCGCTACGTCAAAACACTTCGCTATATTTCACAAGATCCATTTGCTTTATCAAGCGATTATCTGGCTTGCATTTTCGAGACGAAGGATGGTGTCGTATGGATTGGTTCCAATGGATTGGGTCTTAACAAATACAGTCCAAAACTCTCCGTGTTCAATTACTTCGGTAGTTTCTCCGGGGCTCCCATAACGTTAGCCAATAACTTTGTTACCTCCGTTGTTACCAAAGACGACAATGAAATCTATGTCTCTACATTAGATGGCCTTGATATTATTAACCTTAAGCTAAATAAAACCCATCATTATAATGTCTTTTCGAAGAACGGACAAAAGACCCGCATTAATAAAATGTTGATCATTCCGACAGGGGGATTGTGGATTGCAACATCAAAGGGTCTGAGAAAGTGGAATGGAAAAGAGATTAGTTTCACTGGGATTCCTCGCTTAGACGATCCAAAGACAATGGTGAACGATTTACTTTATCTTTCTAAAGACAAACTTCTTATTGCTACATCTCAAGGTGTTTTATTTCTCGACACGCAGACAAATCAAATAAAACAGTTGACAACAATCGGTACATTGGTGATGAACCTTATTAACAATGTTCTGTGGACGGAATATTTTGCACACATTGTTCAACTGGATAGCAAAACGTTTCAACCCATACGCGATTTCGGCAATGAAGCAGCTGACTCCAGTAGTTTTCCCAATGCATTGATTAAATGCTTCTATCAGGACTCAAACGGTAAAGTATGGATTGGCACTTCAGGAGGTGGGCTTTCCTTGTATGATGAAAAGAACAAGCGATTCATAAATTTTACAGAGAAGCATGGGTTGTCGAATGAAGTTGTGTATGGAATATTAGAAGACCGGGCAAATAATTTGTGGTTAAGCACAAATAAAGGATTGTCGATTTTTAGTAAGAAAGAATTGCGCAGCATACGGAATTTTAATACGAGTCACGGATTGCAGGGAAATGAGTTTAACACGAATGCGTATTTTCAATCACCTTCTGGCAAAATGTATTTTGGTGGTGTTAATGGTCTAACTGCATTTCGCCCTGAAGAGGCGTTAGAGATAGTGAGTGAAATACCACAATGTATTATTACGGGTCTATTTATCAATGGCGACCGAACGGATCAAAATGAAAAAAAGCAATCGCTAGGTCAGATTATTCAGAATAAAAAAATGGATTTGGCGTGGAATGAGCGAAATTTTGGAATCGAAATCAGTAGCCTTGGATTTTCGTACCCCGCCTATACCTCATATCAATACATGCTGCAGAACTATGACGATTCATGGACTTTTATTGAAAATGAACGAAGAATTCAATTCACTAATATTCCACCCGGAAATTACCGGCTACATGTAAAAGCATCTAATTCATTTGGCGAATGGGAAAAGGAAGGTTTAGTTATGGAGATAAACATTGTAGCTCCTTTTTGGAGAACCTATTGGTTTATATTCCTTGCTGCCGGATTTTTTTTCAGCAGTATTTATCTGGCTTATCAATGGAGAACGCGTGCCCTGCGAACCCGTACTAAAATTCTTAATCAGATGGTGGAGGAGCGAACTCGGACACTTCAAATTCAACAGGAAGAAATTGCAGCACAGAATGAAGAATTGTCAGCACAATCAGAATCGATGGAACATCGAAATACTGAATTGGAAAACATCAAGACAACCCTGGAGCAACGAGTTGAAGAAAGAACTATCGTATTTCAAAAATTAAATGAAGAACTGATCGATCAGAATACACAATTAGAACAATTTGCTTTCATCACAGCTCATAATATTCGGGGGCCAGTTGCCCGAATAAAAGGATTGGTTAATTTACTGCATACCGGAGATGAAAATCTGATTGACCTGTTGACCGCAAGTGTAAACAATCTCGATGAAGTTATTTCTGATTTGAGTAGTGTGTTGAGTATCAGGAAAGGCCTTGGAAATTTAGCTGAACGAGTCGAGCTGAGATCGCAATTGCAACTAACCATTAAAATGTTGACGGATGAAATTACAAAAGTAGGGGGCCATGTGAATATGGATCATTTTCAAAAGGTATATGTAAATGGATTGCGTCCGTATGTTCACAGTATTTTTTATAATCTAATACATAATGCATTAAAATATTCAAGTCCCGACAGACCCGTTTACATTGTGTGTTCTACGGAGTTGTTGGATGAACGTGTAAAAATTACAATAGAGGATAATGGTATAGGTATCGACATGAAGTATGCAAAAGATAAAATATTTAAGTTATATCAGCGGTTTCATCCACAAGTAGCGGGTAAGGGTTTTGGGCTTTTCCTCACCTTAACACAAGTCGAAGCAATGGGAGGAAGTATTTCCGTAGTGAGTGAGCTCAACAAGGGAACGCGATTTGTAATAGATTGGCCTATTAGCAAGAACAAAGAATGAGATGAGCTATGAGGAATAATGATCCCACAAGCGCTTCCATTTTTTTCGTTGGCTGGGGCTAAAAGCTTCCCAGATTTCCTGACTGCGTTGTTGTAAATACTGATTGGCCTTGGCTTGCATTACTTTGTGATCTTTGGAATCAACGGCAGCCTCATACATACTTTGATAGAACTCGGTGTTGATTTTTTGAATTTCCTGACGTTGCTCTGCATTAAGCTTCAACTCATTCTTCCACACTAAAGGATCATAAACTACGAGATCGTTTGCCGCACGGTTTTGCTCCTGAGCATTTGATACAAAACTTAGAAACAACAGCAGTGGAAGAATAACCGGAACTTTCAATTTTTTGATTTTTTGATTGGTCTGCATAGCAAAAGTGCCTATACCAAAATAACTATATTTTATTCATAAACGTTTCCATGGGGCTAAAATGTGTAGAGTACTACCTGTTTTTTGGCGACCAAACGGAGAATTTATTTATGAGAGGGACAAAGGTACTAATTCCTTTATTTCTCAAAAAGTGCACACGTTTGATGTACGGAAATTATTTTGGGGTTATTCGATTTACTATCCAAATAAAAACTCCACATCATCCCGCGAAAGCGTTTTCACAAAGCCGGCATCTTCTTGAATAAGATCATCTGCCAGCATTTTCTTTCGCTCCTGTAGCTGAAGAATTTTTTCCTCAACGCTGTCTTTGCAAATCATTTTGTATGCAAACACTTTTCGTTTTTGTCCGATGCGATGGGCGCGATCTATCGCTTGTTGCTCTGCTGCAGGATTCCACCAAGGATCAACGATGTAAACATAATCAGCAGTAGTTAGGTTAAGTCCCACTCCTCCGGCTTTGAGAGAAATGAGAAATGCCTTTACACTTTCATCTTCCTGAAATTTTGCTACCTGTTCTTTTCTTTTGTTTAGCGGAGTGCTACCATCCAAATAACAATAGCTGATTCCGGCTTTTTCAAATTCTGCCTGAATGAGATGAAGCATTTGTGTGAACTGCGAGAAGACCAGCAATTTATGATTACCTGCATTTTCTTTTACCTCACGCGTTAACTCAGTGATTTTTACAGAACTGTCTTGCATTTCTTCACTGCTATTGATCAGTGCCGGGTGATCACAAATTTGACGGAGTCTTAATAATCCTTCCAATACATCAAGACCAGATCTTGAAATACCTTCTTCATCAATCTTCTTTAACAATTTTGTTCGATACCCATCGCGATATTGATTGTACAACTTGCGTTGTTCAGCTTCCATCGTACACCAGAGTATCGAGATGGTTTTATCGGGAAGATCTTTCGCTACCTGTTCTTTCGTTCGTCTGAGCGTGAAGGGGTGAACTAGTTTTTTAAGATGTTGTGCTTTTTCTTTGCTTCCAAACTTATCAATTGGAGTTGCAAACTCGCGATTGAAAAATTCGCGATTACCTAATTGACCCGGATTGAGAAAGGTAAATTGAGAATATAGATCCAATGTATTATTCTGAACTGGTGTACCACTCAATATGATCCTGTTTACTGAGCGCAATTGTAGAATGGCTCTTGTAATGCGCGCATCCGGATTTTTTATCGCCTGACTTTCATCGAGAATAATATACTGCCACAATACATTCGATAATTGATCAAGGTCATTGCGAACTACTCCATAGGATGTCAGTACAATATCATATTCTTCAACATGTGTTTCACTGAACTCGCGTTGTGTTCCGTAGTACGTGTAATACTTCAGCGAAGGACAAAATTTTTGTAATTCACTCTCCCAGTTAAAAATCAATGAAGTAGGACACACCACAAGCTGGGTGCTTCCAGGATATTTTTCTTTAAGGTATTGGAGGAATGAAATAGTTTGGAGGGTTTTCCCAAGCCCCATATCATCAGCAAGACAACCACCCCAACTTAATTCGTCTAACGCTTGTAGCCAATGAAAGCCGGACAACTGATAAGGACGAAGCGATGCCTTGATTTCTGATGAGAGCGGAACCTTCTCGATACTATCATATTCTAACAACTGTCGCTTGCGCGTTTCAATTTCTTGTTTCGAATTTGTATCGAGGTTGTCGAGAATATCTTCCAGAAGGGTGAAGTGAACTTTACTAACCTTCAATACTCCTCTATCTTCTTTACCGGTTCGAAGTAATAGACTGTATTGTTTGATCCATTCTTCCGGAATATGGCCGAGTGTTCCATCTTCCAGCATGATCGTATCTTGCCAATTGAGAATGGCGAGTCGTATTTCTTTCAAAGGCACTTCCTGATCACCCCATTGAACATTAACTTTTAAATCAAAGAAATCAGCATTCGATGTAACGGCAATTGAAAACTTTGGAACGTGGGTGGTGTAGCGGAATTTTTTTAGATCAGCCAGCCCATGAATAGCATAACCTTGTTCATGTACTTTTCGCATCATGCCAATAAACCAACCTTTCTTCATCACCTCCGAGAAGGGAAGATAGAAATAAGAATTGTTCCGTTGATTTGAAAATGAAGTATGAAGTGCTCGCAGATATTCGTGCAACTTCTTTTCTCCTTCTTTATCCCGCGCTACAATTTTTAAAAGATTACCTTGTTCGACCACCAGGCTTTCTTCCTCACTGTATTCCACCACTTCACCATCATAGATAAAATTGGCGCGAATCATCAAGTTCGATTCGTTCAGTTCGCTCAACCACACACGTGATTCTACTGGTTGACTCGCTAATATAATATTGAGTTTGTTGCTGATGTCTACCGGATACTTTTTCATCCACAGCAGAATATATTTTTTTACAACTTCCATTTTCAGTGACAATGGAAATTTTAAATCGCCATTCGCAAACATTTCGAAGAGTGCAAGCGATTCTGAATCAGGCGGTAGATAAAGCACATTGTCTTTTGCAAGAAGCACACCTCTTCCAAGATTTACCGTTGATGGCTTGCCATCTAGCAATAAAATAAGTTTAATTATGATTGCATCTTGTTCCTGTTCAACACTAAAACGAATCTCAGCGGGTTGTTTTCCAAGTTTTACATTTTCCTGTCCGTAATTATTGAAGCGGCCAGATTTAAGAATGAACAGATGAGGTTGCTCCATTAGCTTTGGCCAGATCTTATGCAATAAGTTCACATAATGCTTGCGAATATTTTTTAGCTCGCGTACAGAACTGTGCGACCATGAACCTGTATTGGCATTGCGGATAAATTTATTTCCCGTGCCTGTCATCCAATTCAGAATTTTGTTATCGGAGAATTGCAGGAAGTCATTGTAAAGGTCATCTGGCAATGGTTGTAAATAAGCGAGTGCTACTTCTGCGTTAAGAGAAATGCGTTTATACTCAAAAGAAGTGTGTCGTTTATGGATTAGGATTGGTTCCAGATCGAAGCTGGTAGAGCGACTTGAGGCGAAGTTGAAAAGGAAACCAATTTCGTAATCGATGACAGTCCCTTTGGGTAATGTTGGTCTTGTTGGTTCCTTTGGTGTAATACTCTCTAACTCAAATAGCATGAATTTGTCTCTCCAATTTGGCGCGCAATATATATTAAATATTTCCGGCTGCGATACGAAGAATGAAGAAATAAGGAGTGCCCATTATGCGCAATGGAAATTGATGATAGGAGTGTGAAGGGTCTTATTTGTGAGTATGAATTTCTTACTTTGAGCAAGTGACTCACAGGGAATAAAAAAATTGAGCCACATTGCTGTGGCCCAATTCCATACCTACCTATTCCGAATAAATAAATTTTTATTGTGGGGTGACACTACCATCATTCAAGTTGAGCAAAAAGATATCGCTCTTGATTTTTAATATAGCGGTATCTCCGTCATTAAATTCGACTGTGCCATCATACTTAAATGTGCCTTTTCCTGAAACCGAACCAGTTAACAAAAATGTGGATGACCCACTCACAATCTTATGAGTTGATTTATCAACCGCCACATCGTTAAGGGTGATAGTAATACTGCTGCTTCCGGATTTCACTTCTCCTTCTTTAATTTCAAAAGAACCACTTCGTTTGTAAGTCCCGTCAAGCATAAAATTTTCTGAAGACGCATCAAGCGCTGTGAGGGCAATTTCACTTAGTCCCGAGTGCTCAAACATCAACTTCGGTCCATCAAACGCACCATTATAACTTAATGATACGGTTATGTTATCCGGAGCTTCGTCCTTGCAATTCAATCTGAATTTGTAATTGAAATCGTAACTCCAGGTAATGATTCCACCAATCGGACTATTAGCAGATAAATCAATTGTTTGAGAAACTCCACAGGTAGCGACTCTTCCGTTCGCATTGTCTTCCAGGATGTCTTCTGATTTGTTTGCACTTTCTTTTGACACTAAAGAAACACCGGATGAATTAGAGGCAAACGAAGAACCCGCCATTATTGCAGCCTCTTCCGATGAGATGGCGTTGGGTGAATCAACCGCTTCGTCTTTACAGGATACGAAAACCGTGATCGCGGATAAGAATAACCAAATACTTTTTTTCATAGATGCTTCATTTGTTTGCTATATAACGGCAACCACTTTGCCTCATATCAATGAATACCGATGAGATAACGAATAGAGGTAATGAATTTCTTTTTTACAGGATAAGTTGCCAAATAGAAATTAAAAATGGTAGAATGATCTGCGTAAAGTTTTCTACATAAATACAATGACCTCAATAGTATCTGTAGAAATACGTACTAGATGTAATGCAAAGTACATGTTGGCTTCAACTTTTCAAGGTAATAGTTGAACGATACTATAGCGCTATGAAATAAATGACCGATGCGATTAAATTTAATAGTCAATTCGGAAAAATGACTTTAACTTTAAGGATGGTAACTTCATAAATATGAGATCTCTATTAGCCATTGGTTTTACATTATTATCTTTCACACTTTGTGCACAGAATACGAACTTACCTTATAAAGAAATACCATCGCAGCCTGAAGCATTTTCTGCCGGAAGTGTTGCTGCGCGAATGGTGGATGGATTAGGCTTTCGGTTTTATTGGGCTACCGAAGGATTGCGCGAAATAGATTTAAAGTATAAGCCCTCGGCCGATGCACGCACAAGTCAGGAAACAATTGAGCATATTTATGAGATGTCGTTCATCGTTCTCAATGCCGCGATTGGAAAAGAAAATGTAAACGGACAAGATGTAAAATTACCTTTTGCAGAAATGAGGAAACGAACGCTTGAAAACCTGAGCGAGGCGAGTAATCATTTTCGTTCTTTAAGTGACGCTGAGTTCAGTAATTTGAAACTCATATTTAAAGGAGGTACCAAATCAATTGAATTACCTCTTTGGAATTTACTAAACGGACCGATGTCAGATTGTATTTGGCATGTTGGCCAAGTTGTATCGTTTAGAAGATCCTCTGGAAATCCTTTCTCCGATACGGTAGACTTGTTTAGTGGCACAATTAATAAGTAGCATTCTATATAATTGTTAGAAGAAATGATTGAATCCAAAATTCATATCCCCTCACGTGATGGATTTTTGCTTGATTCTATTTTACTTGAAGTCGGATCAGTGCCAAAGGGTGTCATTCTACTCGCAGGTGGTACAGGAATAAAGAAAGAGTTCTATCTAAACTTTGCAAGGTACGTCAGCGAACAAGGTTATCATGTATTGTTGTTTGACTACAGAGGAATTGGAGGATCTAAACCCAAATCACTCCGGGGTTTTAAAGCAATGAACCATGAATGGGGCCAAAAGGATATGGCAGCAATTCTGGATTGGCTGCAACAACGTTATAATACCTTTCCTAAATTTTTAATCGGGCATAGCGCAGGTGGACAGCAGTTGGGGATGATGGATAATCACAATCAATTTTCAAAGGCATTATTGATCTCAAGTTCAACCGGATATTGGATGTGGTTATCATCACCGTATAAATATTTCACACTTTTCATTTGGCAGGTATTGGCTCCGGTCCTGCTTTCAACAGTGGGTTATTTGCCGGCCAGTTGGTTTGGCTTAGGGGAGGATTTGCCTAAAGGTGTGGCAGCCGAATGGAGAAGTTGGTGTATGAACAAACAGTATTTTGGAAAATATTTTGGAACGACCATCCAAAAGCAATTCTATAATGAAGTTACGATACCCCTGCATTTTTTATTTCCTGAAGACGACACCATTGCTACCGATAGAACCGTTCAGTCATTAAGGAATTTTTATACAAAGTCACCGACTACAGTTGAAAAAATAGTCTTAAACGATCACAATCTTCAACAGATAGGACACCTCGGCTTCTTTTCGCGGAAAGTGAAGGATAAATTGTGGGGTAAAGCCCTTAGCTTTTTAAACGGAAAATGAATCGATAGCCAACATCCACCTAAAGGCGCTCCTTTTTTTGGCTTATAAACACTTTTATAGAGTATTCTGGAAAGTGCCTTTGCAACGGAGTCTCCAACATATTTAAGCGAAATCGTTTTCGGAACATTGAAAGTACAATTTATTTTTGATTGACTCCATTTGATTACAAAGGAACCCCTTGCGCATTCCTTCTTTTATTTATATTTCAAAAAAAATCGTTATGAGGAAATTCTTTGCAAATAACTGGATCGTATTAACTATCGGGGTATCACTCATTGCCAGTATGATTATGGCAATACGGAATAAAGATACTATTGAACGAAACAGCAAATTGCAACAGCAATCTGAATTAGTAAAAGAAAAAACCAGACAGATATTAAGTAGCACAATGCATGGATTAGATCTTGGATTGAGGGGCTTCGCCTTAACAAAAGATGACAATATGCTGAGGCCCTACAATTTGGCTTTGGAAGAGAAAAAAGAAATCTTCTATGCGCTTGATTCTAATTTACTTCAACAAGGGTATAATAATCTGGCACAGCTTCAGGCTGTAAAAGAGGAGGTTGAATTGTATATTACCTTTTGCAATAGATTGATTGATGTGGCGCGCAATGACAACATTGAAGAAGTCGTTTTAATGTTGCGTGAAGACCGTGGGTATGCTGTGTGGAAAAAGTATGATGATTTTTCAAAACCGTTGTTTGAATTTGAAGATGCTATTTACCAGCAAGCATTAGGTAATTATAATGCAGCCATTCGCAGCAACCTTATTTTGCAAGTGTGTATTGTTTTACTTGTTCTTCCGGCTCTTTTCTTATTTGTTGTGCGCATTCGCAAAGAGCGTGAAGCTAGACATAGAT
Source organism: Chryseolinea sp. (assembly GCA_036787535.1). Lineage (GTDB taxonomy): Bacteria > Bacteroidota > Bacteroidia > Cytophagales > Cyclobacteriaceae > Chryseolinea. The sequence goes on along the minus strand of DAIQPD010000006.1, from coordinate 35,492 downwards.
TAGTTTTGGAGGTAGAAATGAATGATCGGCAACGTGTGTTCAATCCCGGAACCGAACAAAATACAAATGCTAAAAAAGTAATTGAGTCATCCATTCAGAATATTCGAACGGCATCTGATTTCATCATGGCGATGTCGAGAGGAGAATATGACGTAACGTGGAATGGACTGAATGACGAAAACCGTTCTTTAAACAAAGTAACGCTTGCCGGGAATTTGATTGACATGCGTGAGAAACTGAAGCAAGTAAAGTTGGAGGACGATCAGCGCAATTGGGTGAACGAAGGACTCGCTAAGTTTTCTGAAATTGTTCGGAATAATCAGGAGAACTCTCAAGAATTGGCAGAACGCTGTGTGTCTTTTTTAACAAAATACCTTTATGCACAACAAAGTAGTTTGTTTGTTCTGGAAGGTGAGGGTGAAGATCAGTATTTAAAACAGGCAGCATGTTACGCCTTTGATCGGAAGAAGTGGATCGAGAAGAAAATTGATATTGGCTCTGGCTTGGTGGGACAAGCCTTTTTGGAAGGTGAGGTTGTGGCATTAAAAAAGATCCCGAAGGAATATATAAAAATTACTTCTGGATTGGGTGATGCTACACCATCTCATCTCATCATTGTTCCTTTAAAATCGGATGTTCATACAGTGGCGATGATTGAAATTGCATCATTTTCTTTTTTTGAGGATCATCAAATTGGATTCTTAAAAAAGGCAGGTGAATTTTTGGCGTCTGCAATTTTAAATTCGAAGACAACTCACAAGATGAAATATCTACTGGATCAATCGCGCATCAATGAAGAGAGCATGCGTCAAAGGGAGGAGGAGATGCGTCAGAATATGGAAGAACTACAAGCCACTCAGGAGGAGTTGATCAGGAAGGAACGCGAGATGCAGAAAAGATTTAAAGAATCGACTGCCTCCGTAGAGTACTAGTACTCAGAAAGAGCTTCGAAGAAAATAAGTATTCATTGCCATCATTAGCAAGTACAAAAATTGCAGAAGAATGGTTGAGTAAATCCTTGCTATCTTTATCTCATCTGACAGCCGTATTAAAATTTCAACAGGTAAATGAGTATAGTACCCATTAAATCATCCTTTGTAGAAGCGCATGATAGAATAAAGCCGTTTATCCATCGCACACCTGTCATGACTTCAGCAGGTATTGATGAAAGGGCAGGATGTACATTGTTTTTTAAATGTGAAAATTTCCAGAAGGTAGGAGCCTTTAAAGCGCGTGGTGCAATGAATGCTGCACTATTGCTTTCGCCTGAAGTAAGGGAAAAGGGAATTGCAACGCATTCATCTGGTAATCATGCGCAAGCAATAGCGCGAGCTGCACAAATACTTGGTATCAAATCGTATATCGTGATGCCGCAAAATGCTCCTGCTATAAAAAAGCGCGGTGTGCTTGGATATGGAGGAGAGATTTTTGAATGTGAACCAACATTGGCCTCACGGGAATCTACCTTAGCGGAGGTTATAAAAAGAACAGGCGCTAACGAAATTCATCCTTTTAATAATTATGATGTTATGATTGGCCAGGGAACCGCTGCTAAAGAATTGTTTGAGGAGGTAAGCGATTTTGATTTTGTTATTGCACCCGTAGGAGGAGGTGGTTTGCTTAGTGGAACAGCTCTAGCCACTCAATATTTTTCAGCCAATACAACTGTAATTGCTGCAGAGCCTGAAGGCGCTGATGATGCTTATCGTTCTAAGCAAAGCGGAAAAATTGAACCATCACAATCAAACTCGATTGCAGATGGATTACTTACAACATTAGGAGATAAAACATTTCCAATTATTCGCGATACTGTAAAGGAAGTAATTACCGTATCGGATGCTGAAATTATTTCTGCGATGCAGCTAATTTGGGAGCGGATGAAAATTATTGTAGAGCCTTCTGGAGCGGTTCCATTAGCGGCTGTTCTAAAATCGAAAGAAAAATTCTCGGGTAAACGCGTTGGGATTATTCTGACGGGTGGAAATGTTGATTTAGAAAGGGCGCTTAAATTATTTGCTACGTTAAAATAAAAAAGCATCTCAATTTTTTTGAGATGCCTTCTGTTCAATAAATTTATTTACCTAAAGCTTCATCGGATTTAATTCGGGTATGCGATCAAAGAGTTTAATGGCTTGTAATAAAATTTCATTCGTCTGGTTCATCACCGGATAGTAGCCTTCATTGTTCCAAATCTTTCTTGCGATCTGTGCTTTAATATGAATTTGAAAAAGTTTTTTTCGTTGACTTAACTCCTTTCGATCTGGTTTTACGCGGTTACGTTCACCTACCTTTACTAAGTCATTCAGCATCTGATCACTTACCTGAAACGTATTAAGGTAATTCTCAAACCCCTTCTTTTCAAGTGATTCTTTATTTTTTCCTGCATAAGCAAAAGTATATTCCTGAATGGAGGTAGACGTGTATAATGCATTCAGGTAATGACTATTCAATGTGGTATCCAGAGGAACAAAATAATCGGGCATAATACCACCACCGCCATATACCGAACGACCATTTTCAGTTTTATATTTTAATGAGTCGTTGAACTTAATGCTATCGGCATGGAAGAACTCGCCATGATTGTACCGGCTAATAATATCCTGGCCATAGGCATCTTCATCTTCGTACGGTTTTTGAATTGATCTTCCGCTTGGCGTATAGTAGCGAGAGATGGTAAGGCGAAGTTCTGAACCATCACTTAAATCAAATGGAGATTGAACAAGTCCTTTGCCAAAACTTCTTCGGCCAACAATCAAAGCACGATCGTTGTCTTGCAATGCACCAGCTACAATTTCAGAAGCCGAAGCGCTGCCTTCATTTACCAAAATAATTAAATCACCTTTCTCAAATTCACCTTTTGCTGTTGATAGCGCATCCGAATCGTATTTCTTGTCCTTGCCATGCGTGAAAACAATTTTCTTGTTGGCTTCCAGAAAATCATCAGCCATGTCAATGGCAATGTTCATGTATCCTCCAGGATTTCCCTGGAGATCGAGCACGAGTTTTTTCATGCCCTTGTCTTTCAATTTTTTAAGCGATTGCTGGAACTCATCATAGGTTGTAGCGGCAAATCGATTTACTTTAATGTATCCGATTTCAGCATCAACCATATAAGCAACATCGATAGAGAACTGAGGAATCTTATCACGAATGATGGTGTAATCAATTTCTTTATTCTGTCGGAGCATCGTCACTTTTACTTCCGATCCCTTCGGACCTTTTAGCGCTCTCATCACATCCGGTGATGTTACCCCTACACCGGCCATGAGTTTACCATCAACACTAATGATCTTGTCTCCGGATTGAATACCAAGCGCCTCTGAAGGACCTCCGCTCAGTGGCGAAACAACTGTGATCGTATCATTGAAAATATTGAACTCAATGCCAATACCTTCAAAGTTTCCACGAAGATCTTCGTTAGCTGCAAGACGATCCGATGCTGGTATATAAGCAGAGTGTGGATCCAATTTATTGAGCATGGTTTGGATTGCTTCATCCACCAAATTGCTGGTGTTCACAGTATCGACATAGTCTTCCTGTAATTGGGTGAGTACATCCCGCAGCTTTTGAACGTCTTTATTAACCTCTCCCGAACTCCTTTTTGTATTGAAAGTTCCTCCTATAAAAATCCCGGCCGCCAAGCCAAAACAAAGCACTAAAGGTAATTTTATCTGATAATTTGAATTCTCTCTCTCACTCATAAAGCAACATTAGTAAAACTATAACGAAGTGCGAAAATAATGGTTAGAATGAAAAATTGGGTGAATCGAAGGAGAAAGAACAAAGAACAGGGCATGAAGTGCAAAAAATCGTACCGCGTAATTCTTACTTTGTGCTTCGATTTGCTTTATATTTACCTTAAGCATGAGTCGGGCAGCATTAAAAGACAGACGTATTTCAGATTTGGTGGATGAAAATTACATCCGCGCATACGTGCTGTTCTATTTTGGTATCCACTTCTACGAATATTCCAGTCTTACACTAACACAGGTATGTGAACAGCGGGGTTTAAAAGTTTCCCGTGTGGTGAGTGAACTGGAGTCCCCGGTACATTTGCAGGAAGCTGACCTTCCATTGGTTTCGTATCCGATCGATCTCATTATTGAATATCTAAAGCACGCACACTTTCTCTTCATTAAACATAAGCTGCCCTACATTTCACGTTTAGTTGAAACCTTTAAGGCCAATCATGCTGACTATGCTTCGGTAGAGCGTGATTTGAAAATTGTTCTTCCTCTTTTTGTAGAGGACTTCATCGAACACATTTATGAAGAAGAAGATACACTCTTCGGTTTTATTCTTGCATTAGAGCGTGCTTCAAAAAATCAATATCGCCCAACTTCGTTGTACTACCTACTGGAAAAAAAATCGGTTCAAAAATTCGCAATGGATCACGATGTACATGATGATGAGATGGAAGGTATCCGAAAGATCACAAAAGATTATGCACTCACCCCAGATGCGCCTTTGCATGTAAAGGTTTTATACAACGAACTCAAGAGTTTCGAGAAAAGCCTGATTACCCATGCCCGTATCGAAAACGAAATACTGTTCCCCAAAGCCATGGCTCTTGAACACAATGTGCGACAAGCCTTCTTCGAAAAATCGAAACACAACTAGGGAGAGATTATCCGTTAATGGTTAAATGTTAATCGTGAAAGACATTCAATTCATTTTGTTTGCGGCTTACTTAAACTGTTATTTTTGAGGAGTAATTAATTTCTAAACATGGGAAGAGTATTGGCAATTGATTATGGTCTTAAGCGAACAGGTCTTGCAGTAACCGATCCCCTGCGAATTATTGCTACCGCTTTAGATACAGTGGCAACCACAGATCTTCTAAAATACCTTATTGCTTACCTTCAAAAAGAGAATGTTGATGAGTTTGTGGTAGGCATGCCCAAAACATTGTTGAATGAAGACTCTCAAATTGCACCACAGGTAAGAGGTTTTGTAGAAAAATTAAAAATGACTTTCCCAGATAAGCCAATTCATTTAGCCGATGAACGCTTCACCTCTCGCATGGCAATGCGAACCATGATCGATGGCGGAATGAAAAAGAAAGACCGGCAGGTGAAGGGCAATGTGGATAAGATTAGTGCTACAATTATTCTTCAATCCTTTTTAAATGTTAATCGTTAATCGTTATCGGTTAATTGTGCGGCAAGTGACTTGGGGTGTGTGGTCTCTATGATTTTAAGACCATTAACGGTTAACTATTAACGATTAACCCTTACCTACATTTAACTTTTAACAGATAACCCATAAATTTGCGCCATGATTTATCCTATCGTAATGTATGGCGACCCGGTATTGAGGCAGCGGGCAAAAGAAATAGAAGTAGGTTCAGATATTCAACAACTCATTGACGACATGTTCGAGACCATGCACGGTGCCAGTGGCATCGGTTTGGCGGCTCCACAAATTGGCAAAGACATAAGGTTGTTTATTGTCGATGGAACCATTTTAGATGAGGAGCCTGAAATGCATGACTTCAAAAAAACATTTATCAATGCGAAGATTACAGAGGAAACTGGTGCTCCCTGGGATTTTGAAGAGGGATGTTTGAGCATACCCAATATCCGTGAAAAAATTTCGCGCAAAGCCAAGTTGAAGATTACCTATTACGATGAAAACTGGAACAAGCACGAAGAAGCATACGATGGTATGAAAGCCCGTATCATCCAGCATGAATACGATCACATCGAAGGTAAAATGTTTGTGGACTACCTCACCCCCCTGAAGAAAAGATTATTGAAAGGTAAATTGGCCGATATTTCTAAAGGTAAAGTAGATACGGAATATAGAATTATTGCTCCGCTGAAGAAGTAACATGAATATCCAATCCCGACTTCCTGATGTAGGCACATCAATTTTTGCTATCATGTCGGGCATGGCGAATGAGTGTGGTGCTATAAACTTATCGCAAGGCTTTCCAGACTTTAATATCGATTCAAAAATTATTGAGTTGGTACATCAGCACATGCTGATTGGCAACAATCAATATGCGCCCATGCCAGGTGTACCTACACTTCGAAATGTAATTGCTGATGTTGTTTTCAATACCTATCAACATCGCGTCAATCCAGATACAGATATTACAATAACCGCTGGAGCAACTCAAGCCATCTTCGCCATCATCTCTGCCTTTGTTAATCCAGGTGATGAGGTAATTGTTTTTGATCCGGCTTACGATTCGTACAATCCTGCCATTCGTTTAAACGGAGGTATTCCAATTCATATCAATCTACAACAACCCGATTTTTCTATTGACTGGAATTACGTGCGCACAAAAATTTCATCGCGTACAAAAATGATAATGATTAACACACCCCATAATCCGAGTGGTTCAGTGTTGCGGGAAAATGATTTAAAGGAGTTGGAAAAAATTGCGTTGGAATTTAATCTCATCGTGCTGAGTGATGAAGTGTACGAGCGTCTAATTTTTGATAAGGTAATTCATCAAAGTGCATTGCGCTTTCCTGCATTGGCAGCTCAAACACTTGCTGTGTTTTCGTTTGGCAAAACATTTCATGCTACTGGCTGGAAAATAGGATATGTAGTAGCTCCGGAATATTTAACGCGTGAAGTTCGGAAGGCGCATCAGTTTATGGTGTTCAGTGTAAACACACCGGTGCAGCACGCTTTCGCGGAATACATGAAAACGCCTGAACATTATTTATCGCTCGGAGATTTCTATCAGCGAAAGCGCGATTTTTTTCTGGAGCATATTAAGGGTTCATCGTTCGAGCCGCTACCTTGTGGTGGTTCGTATTTTCAATTGCTTTCCTATCGGGGCATTTCAACAAAGCCCGATTTAGAAATGGCAGAAGAGCTCACCAAAAAAATGAAGATTGCCTCTATTCCCATCTCCGTTTTTTATCAGGATAAATCCGATCATCACATTCTTCGTTTTTGTTTTGCCAAAAAAGAAGAAACCCTTGAAAAGGCGTGTGAGATACTCAGAAAGGTATAATCGCGCCAATCTTAAATTCCCGACATTTTTTCACTAGTCAAAGTCAGAGTCATTGCGTTTCTTTGCGCTCGAATTACACGGAGTATGCAAGACTTAAAAATCACTTTAATCCAGTCAGACCTTCATTGGGAAGATGTGGATGCCAATTTATCGATGTTTGAAGAGAAAATCTGGCAGATTGCTGGTCCTACTGATGTTATTGTTTTGCCTGAAATGTTTACCACTGGCTTTACCATGGCGGCTCCGAAATTAGCCGAGCACATGAATATGCGCACGTTTAAGTGGATGAAGCAAATGGCCGATCAAACGGGTGCCTTGATATTAGGTAGCTTCATCACCATCGTTCACGATAATTATTACAACCGCTTGCTCTGGATGGAACCCGGAGGAAATTTTAAAACATACGATAAGCGCCACCTTTTCCGCATGGCGGGAGAGCACAAAACGTTTTCATCAGGCGAAAGCCTTTTAATTGCCACCTGGAAAGGTTGGAGAATTTGCCCCTTGATATGTTATGATTTGCGTTTTCCGGTTTGGAGTCGCAATACGTGGGATCCATCTTCTAAAAAGCTAGCGTACGATTTATTGATCTATGTAGCCAATTGGCCTACAACCCGCATCGATGCGTGGGATACCTTATTGAAAGCCAGAGCCATTGAAAATATCAGCTACGTAGCCGGAGTAAACCGAATCGGGCAGGATGGAGCAGGTATTGAACATAATGGCCACTCTTCTATTATCGGCCCGAAAGGCGATATGATTTTTGCAAACGAAGGGGCTGATTTAGTGAAGACTATTGAACTCAACGCGAATGCACTTCACGCTTTTCGTGATCGATTCCCTGTCTATGTTGATGGTGATGATTTCAGCATTGAGGCTGAACAGTATGAGGAGTCTGATTATTTAGAAGGGCTGGGATAGTTTCAGGTTTGAACTTTGTCTCAACAGACCACTGTCGCCTGTGGACATTTTAAAATTTTAGTGTATATCCGACCGAGATGATATTCCGGTCGTCTTTGTTTTTAGGCTTTACATTCACTTCCGTTAGATAGATATACAATAGCTTCACACTGTTCTTCTTATTTATATCGTATTCAAATCCACCCGCGAAGCGATTCTCATCAAGCTCTTCATTCTCTCCACTAAATCGATAGAAGAGTTCAAAATAGACAAGTGTGCTCAGCTTTTTAGTGATGTCATATTTGAGTTGTGTTTTATTCCGGAAGTATTTCTGCGGTGTCACCTTATCTGCAGGTGCATCTACCAGGTACTGATTAAAATAACCTGCCCGGTTGCTAATGGTAAAACTGTTTACATCTAAATTACCTATGCTGAATTTTTTGAACTTGTACTTTCCGGTTACATAAACCGAAAGCCGGTGCGCCTTTGTAAATTCAGATAGTTCTTCAAATTTCCTTCCACCATATCGATAGCTTGTGCTTGCTGAAAGGTATTTGTTGAATTTCCATCCTAACTCGGCCTGCCCGAAAACTGTTCTGAGTCTTGAAATATCATTATCAAATCGTACTTCCAAATCAAGGCCAAATGTTAAGCGCTTTGTAAGATCGGTTTCCGCCTGAAAGGCAGTCCACAATTGATTGTCGGTTGTTTGCGCCTGCGCAAATGAAAACGCAATCGAAAAAAGTAAAATGGCGGCTGACTTTTTCATTTCTCGTAGTAGTATACTTTTATGCGTGCAGTGTCTTTCAAGAAATCAATCGCTTCAATTTCAATTTTATGAATATCAAGCCCGGTTCTGTTTTTCAAATCTCCAATCAATGCTCCGTGATTTGCAGGCTTTATATTCTGAATATTTTCGTATTGTATGATTTGCACCATCTCATTTTTAATAAGCAGATTTCCATCCAATGCATATACAAAAGCAATGATAAAAAGATTGAGCGCGGCAATTTCAAGATAGGTACCTTTGCTTACGGAGGTAATCAGTCCTAATGCGATTACAACAAACAAGTACGTCATGTCTTTGGGCGAAATGTTTTCGGTTCGATAGCGCAACAAAGAGAACACGGCAAACAATCCAAACGCTGCGCCAAACGACATCTCTACCTTATTGAGCATATAGGTGAGCACATAAATGATGAGGTTGAATAAAAAGAAGGTGAAGAAAAAATCTTTTTTCTTATAAATCTTATGATAGACGAGTCGCACCAGAATCAGCATGGTTACCAAATCGATCAGGAGCCTGATTAAAAATCCCTCCGTTAAAAGGTGATTCATTTCAAATTCCATGGTGAGCTTCCGTTTTATTCATGATCTTTTCAATCGCTAATAATTTCATTCTAAAATTATTTTGTTTCAGTTGAGGATGCAAATTAGCCACACCCATAATGTATTTGCTTATGGATATTTTTTTGATTCCATTTTTTTTAGCAACGGCATCAAAAGAAGAGGGACCACTGGAAGCATGCTTTATCTCAATGAGTGCAAGTCCACTATACTCTTTTGCATTCTCCGTATTGCGAACCTTAATATTATAGTCAATCGTCATACGTTCATCCTGATTGGGCGAAAGTAAAGTAATACGATTAAAATCACACCACAATGTTGAGCGAAGTGAACTGGTGGTTGGCGGCACATGCTGTTGAAGAAGTTCTTGCGCATCGGGTGAGAGTGCTTCGTTAAATGCAATGTGTTGAACCCGCTGCTTTATGGTTCTATTCTTATTGACTTTCTGCTTAATCTCAAAGAAGATGGTGCCCGTACTGGAATATTCACGCAATCGAACTTTACATCTGTTTCCTTTTTTATCGTGGTGATGAAAGTAGAAACTCAACTTCTCGTCATCAAAGTATAAATTTCGGTAAGGCTGAATGCCTGAATCTTCTACAACCAAAATCTGGTAACTACTTTCCAGTTGTGGCAACAAGGAAGAGAGGCATGATGTATGGGTCGCGAATTTTGTATCAACACGGTCGAGTAAGTGCTCCTGACCTAAAGATGACAATCCTATTTTTGAAAAGCGGCTGAGATCGATTTCGAGTGCGTTAGAGGTAGATTTCAAAATAGATTATTTCTTTATCATTTTACGGGCATAAATAGGATTGCCGTGTTGAGCAACTCGCAAGAAGTACACACCAGGCTGAAGAGTTGTTTCTTTAAACTTGATACTTCTGCTCTCCTTTTGATTAAAGTCCAGTTTAATGTTGGCAACATTTCTTCCCAACATGTCGATCACATCAATATTTACTGTCGAGGGTCTATCCATCAAATATTCAATGACGATCTCATCAGTAAAAGGATTGGGGTAGCTGTTAAAATGGATTTTAAACTCATCATCATTTACAGCGGTTGGATCGAATGGGGGGAAATTTTCATCCAACCAAATCATTCTTTCGCTTACCCAGTTTTTAAGCCAGACTATTTCCTCTTCATAGGTATCGCCTACATAATAGTTAGGCCAAACATATTCACCGAGGATATCCCACTTTTCAAAATTTCGTCCCTGCGATTCATCCAGTGCTGTGGCAACTGAATCGATGTACTCATGAATTACAGAAGTTTGAAATTTATCATTTCGCAAGTTGTACCATCTGTTTCCAAGTCGACTCCTAAAGGAATCATCGGTCATTAGCTTGCTCCACCAGAATGGCACTAGAAAAGCTTCTTCAGGGCACACTTGATTGAAATCATCATATACAAATCCTGAAGTAGTTCCAGACGTGCAATAGTTTGAATTTCCAAACCCCAAATTAAGTTGCCAGAGTGGACCCATAAAAAGTTTACCTCCATCGGAATCTCTTTGCTTATGTAAAAATGCTGATAACCTATAACCTACTACATTTTTTGCCATTTCCTGAGAAATAAGAAAATCGATGAAGGAATTGGTATCAATAAATTTTCGATAACCATTAATGGGGTCTTGGAAATTAGTTCCATTAAGTGCGTTCTCAAAATCGGCTACATAATTCTCAATATAATTTCGTTGCTGCGATACCAACACATCAGCTTTTGGATATATGAATTCGAAATGAATTTCCTGGTCGTCACTGCGGTTTATCGGAGGAATTAATGATAAGAAATCCTGGCCATTGTCTTCTGCCACTTTACCAACTCTCAAAAGATAACCACCCGTTAAGTTATCCCCACTTATATCTTCAGGGTTTAAGAGCGCAACATTAACCCGATTTACATCGCGCTTAATATTCTCCATTAAGGAGTAAACACCCAAATATTCTCCATCTACTAAGAGTTCACAAAAACGCGAACGTGGAGCATAATGATTCATGTCTCTTGCCAGTTTGTAAGCAAGGACTTCCCGCATCAGCGACTTATCGTCATAAGGCCCAACTAAAATCCAATCCTCTTCTCTTGGCATATCCAGAATAGCGAACCGCTTTTGATTTCCGAGGTTATCACGAAACTGAAAGCTGTATTGATTTTTTTCTGTACTGGAGGAAGAACCACGAACTTCGATGCCTATTTTTCCATCATAATGATTGGCGGGATCGCTAACATTATTTCGAATGCCTGCACCATTGTAGATTACCTGCATGTCGGCAGTTATTTTTGGATCCTCTGGAATTCCTGCCCCACCCGTAGAGATTTGAACAATAGGAAGATTAGACGATGTAAAGGTCTGCCCATTGGCTAGAGAAACGATTACAGAAATTAAGGAAACGGTTAACAATGACTTCATATAAGAGATAAAAACTTAAAGTTAATCCGAAGAACTGGAATCTAACAATGCACTGAGTTTAAAAGCGAATTAGATTTTAATTCATTTCAATCGGTTGATTAAGAACCACATTGTCAGGTATAAACAAACTTGGCACACACGCCTTTTTTGATACTTTTGCAGCTCCAAAGAAAAACCAAAAACCAACATGGCTAACCGTAAAATTACCAGAGCATTGATATCCGTTTTTTATAAAGATAATCTGGAGCCAATTGTTCAGGCATTAGGTAAGCAAGGTGTAGAGTTTGTGTCAACTGGTGGCACGCAAGAGTTTATTGAGAAGTTGGGATACAAAGTAACCCCTGTAGAGAAACTAACAGGATTTCCATCCATTTTTGGCGGACGGGTTAAGACGCTTCATCCTGCTGTGTTTGGAGGTATTCTTTACCGAAGAGAAGATTTAGGTGATGTTAAACAAGCTCAAGAGTTTGGTATTGGTCCGATTGATCTAGTGATTGTGGATCTCTATCCCTTCGAAGAAACCGTGGCAAAAGGTGGAAGTGAGGAAGATATAATTGAGAAGATTGATATAGGAGGTATTTCCCTGATTCGTGGTGCAGCCAAAAATTTTAACGATGTATTGATTGTTTCTTCACGCAACCAATATGAAGAAGTACATCAACTGTTGGTTTCAAAAAATGGATCTACTGATTTAGACGATAGAAAGAAGTTTGCCGCGATGGCGTTTGATGTTACATCACATTATGACGGAGCTATTTTCTCTTACTTCAATCAGGAATTTCAATTCCCTGTTTTCAAAAAGAGTTTTCAAAACGGAAAGACGTTGCGCTATGGAGAGAACCCCCATCAAAAAGGAGTCTACTTTGGCGATCTAGATGGTTTGTTCGAACAATTGAATGGCAAAGAACTTTCGTATAACAATCTTGTCGATGTTGATGCAGCGGTAAACCTGGTAAAGGAGTTCGATGGTGAAACTGCTTTTGTGATCATCAAGCATACAAATGCCTGTGGAGTAGCAACGGCACCAACTGTTAAAGAAGCATACCTGAAAGCCTTCCAAGCTGATACGCTTTCTGCATTTGGTGGCGTGCTTATAACCAATAAAAAAATTGACCTCGCAGCGGCTGAAGAAATAAACAAACTGTTTTTCGAAATACTCATTGCTCCCACATATGAAGCCAATGCGCTCGAATTATTGAGGAGCAAGAAGAACAGGATGATCATGCTTCAGAAAAAAAGCATAAGCGAAACGAAGCAATACAAGAGCATATTAAATGGTGTGATCGAGCAAGACCTTGATTTGAAGACCGACAGTAAAGATGATTTAAGAGTAGTGACCAAACGTGCTCCATCATCATCAGAGGTAGAAGCGTTACTTTTCGCCAGCAAAATTTGCAAGCACACAAAATCGAATACCATCATCCTTGCGGTTGATGGGCAATTATTGGCCAGCGGTGTTGGCCAGACATCCCGAGTCGATGCATTAAAGCAAGCTATTGAAAAAGCAAACGCTTTTGGATTCAGTTTGGAAGAAGCCGCTATGGCTTCAGATGCTTTCTTCCCATTTCCTGATTGTGTTGAGATTGCTCACCAACATGGCATTCGCTCTGTCATCCAACCTGGTGGTTCAGTAAAAGATCAGGACTCTATTAACTTCTGTGATGCACACGACATGGGGATGGTGTTTACTGGTATCCGTCACTTTAAACATTAGTCTCTTGAGCTTGAAGTCCACACACGGTCGACTGTCGACCGTGTGTGTGGACTTTTTCTAATTACCTAAAGGACTCTCCAATCCAACTCCTGAATTCTACATTCTATATTCATTATTAAGAGTTGTGAAGAGTGAAAGCATTGAAGACTCGAAAAATTTGAGTCCACTCGTTTAATTTTGGTAAATTAAGTGCAATTTTACAGGTGGATTTTTTTAGTATATCGACTCACGCATTTTTAAACTACAGGTAACACATATACATGGGATTTTTTGACTTCTTCTCCAGCGACATTGCCATTGACCTTGGCACTGCAAACACCCTCATCATTTACAAAGATAAAATCGTAGTGGACGAACCGTCCATCATCGCTATCGACAAAGCCGCCAACAAAGTTTTGGCGATTGGGCGCGAGGCTATGCAGATGCATGAGAAAACCCACGATTATATCAAAACCATTCGTCCATTGAAGGAAGGTGTTATTGCTGACTTTCAAGCTGCCGAAATGATGATCCGAGGGTTGATCAAAATGATTGATACAGGTAAACGTCTCTTTCCACCATCTTACCGTATGGTAATTTGTATTCCTTCGGGTATTACCGAAGTAGAAAAACGTGCGGTACGCGATTCAGCTGAGCACGCTGGTGCAAAAGAAGTATATATGATTTATGAACCCATAGCTGCAGCCATCGGAACCGGCATTGACATTGAGCAGCCTATCGGAAACATGATTGTTGATATTGGAGGAGGTACGACTGACATTGCCGTTATTGCTTTATCAGGTATTGTTTGTGATCAATCCATTCGTGTAGCGGGAGATACCTTTAACCGCGATATTCTGGATTACATGAGACGACAACATAATTTATTAATAGGTGAGCGATCAGCAGAGCGAGTGAAGATAGAAGTGGGTTCTGCATTAACCGAATTAGACGAAGGTCCGGATGATTACGAAATCAGAGGGCGCGATTTAATGACTGGTATTCCGAAGACCATCAAGATTTCATATTCTGAAATTGCTTTCGCTTTAGATAAATCGGTTTCAAAATTAGAAGAAGCCGTGTTAAAAGCATTGGAAACATCACCTCCGGAATTATCAGCCGATATTTACGAACGCGGTATTTATTTAACGGGTGGGGGTGCATTGCTTCGCGGATTAGACAAACGCCTTGCACTGAAAACAAAGTTGCCGATTCATGTGGCGGATGATCCACTTCGTGCTGTTGTGCGCGGAACGGGCGCTACTTTAAAAAATATAGAAAAATTCAGGGCGGTATTGATGATATAATTCATGGCGAGGTTATTTCTCTTTCTCTACGCCAATCGTGCTTTCTTTACTTTTTTGTTGTTGGAAGTCTTTTGTGCCTGGATGATTGTGGAAAACAATCGGTATCAGGGTGCAAAGTTTTTTAATTCATCAAACCGTTTTATTGCGGAGACCAATAACGTCTCTCAAGGTGTACGCGAATATTTTCAATTGCACGAAATTAATAAGGCACTGGCAGAAGAGAACGCTATGCTTCGCAATCAGCTTCAAAAAATTAGCCCCTCATTACAGCCTGTCGATTCAATTGTTACGAATGATTCAACTGAGGTTAACCGATTTGTCTACATCAGTGCCAAAGTAATGAACAACTCGGTTGGTCGCTTCACCAATTTTATTACGCTGAATAAAGGTATTGATGAAGGAGTGGAACCAGACATGGCGGTTATCAGCTCCTCTGGTGTTGTTGGAAAAGTAAAGACGGTTTCAAATCATTACTGTGTTGTTACCTCTTTATTAAATGTAGATGTAATGACATCAGCAGTATTAAAACGAACAGGCCATTATGGAACCATTCAATGGGATGGTTTAAATCCGTACACCGCAAATTTAAAGTACATACCACGCCACGTAAAGCCAGTGGTTGGTGATACGGTAGTGACATCCGGTTACAATGCTGTGTTTCCGCAAGGTATTATGATCGGTGTTATATCTGAAGTAAAACTTCGGGATGAAGAACTTTTCAATGATCTGAAAGTAAAACTTGCGCAGGATTTCCGAAAACTCTCCTATGTTACTATTGTGAAGAGCACCTTAAGACATGAGCAAGATTCAATCGAGCAAAGCGTAAATCAGATAATCCGAAAATGAGTCGCGTTAACATCCTGCAAATCGTCAGCTTTTTCATTTACCTTTTTTACCAGGTACTTGTTCTTCAAAATGTGGTTCTCTTTCATACTGCTTTCTGTTTTCTTTATGTTGCCTACCTGTTGTTATTGCCGGTTGAAACCAATCCTCTGATCTTGATGGGAATGGGTTTTGTGATGGGCTTTACTGTAGATTTATTCTATGAGAGCATCGGTCTTCATGCTTTTGCTTGCGTATTTGTAATGTATATAAGAAACTACTGGCTGGGTTCGATCACACCTCAGGGTGGATACGACAACAATGCTTTGCCTTCCATGCAACTTGCCGGCATACAATGGTTTTCAGTTTATGCGATGCCGCTTATTTTTATTCACCATGTGGTTTTGTTTTTTGTTGAGGCTGGAGGTTTTAGTATGTTTTGGTTTACCTTACTGAAAGCAGTGGCGAGCACTTTTTTTACAACATTGGCGTTACTCATTGCACAGTTTCTGTTTCCAAACAGAAGACGTTAATTTTCGTATGCAATTGAAAAGATTACACAATTAGCAAAGTGAAATGAACGAAGGTCGCAAAGAAGTTATTCAAATTGTATTTCTGTTGATCGGAATTATTTTCCTGTTCAAGTTATTTTTTATTCAGGTTGTTGATGATCGCTATAAAGATCTGGCGAACGGAAACGCCATTCGAAAAGAAGTTCAATATCCGGTGCGCGGAATAATTACTGATCGAAATGGGAAATTGATTGTGTATAACAATCCGGAATATGATTTGATGATTGTTCTACATGAAGTTCATGCATTTGACAGTGCTCAATTCATTAAGGTATTTGATCTGTCTCCGTTAGCACTTCGCGAATTGTTTAAAGGATTTTATAAAGAGATCAAAAACAAAAAAGCAAACTCACTCCAACCGTATCCCTTCCTTCGCCAACTCTCTAACCTTGATCTGGCCAAAGTGCAAGATCATATTGATGAGTTTCCTGGTTTTTTTATTCAGGCGAGAAGCACGCGGGCATACACATCAAAAGCAGCCGCCAATGTATTGGGATATGTGAGCGAAATTTCAAAAGGGCAATTGGAAAGTGATGCGACTAAAATTTACAGACAGGGAGATTATATAGGACAAAGTGGAGTTGAGAAATATTATGAAGAATACCTTCGTGGACAACGTGGGGTAAAGTTTTTCATGCGGAATAAAGACGGTGTTATTAAAGGCTCATTTGATGATGGTGATTCTGACACTCTTTCAATACCAGGCCAGGATCTTACCTCAACGCTGGATTTGGATTTACAAGAATATGGAGAATACCTAATGGCGGGAAAGGCTGGAAGTATTATTGCCATCGAACCTGAAACAGGAGAAATTCTGGCGATGATATCAGGGCCATCATACGATCCTACTTTGCTTACCGGAAAGAACTACAGTTCAAACTTTGTGTTGATCAACAGTGATACGTTGAAGCCGCTCTTCACAAGACCATTGATGGCGCAGTATAGACCCGGATCTATTTTTAAAATTGCTCAGGCAATGGTGGCCTTACAAGAAGGTGTGATTACTCCTGAAACCCGATTCAAATGTGACCGGTCAATTATTAACTGCCATGGTCCACACTCGAATGAAGACTTAAGAGGTGCAATAGCCAATTCATGTAATCCTTATTTTTGGAACGCGTTGAAGAAAATGCTGAACCAAGGAAAATCAGCGAGTCCTTTTGAGGATACACGGATTGGATTGGCCGAATGGGATAAACACATTTCGAGCTTTGGCTTTGGAAAACCATTGGGCATCGATCTTCCGAATGAAAAAGGTGGTCTCGTACCAAGTCCGGCATACTACGATCGCGCCTATGGTGGACGGCCGTGGAAGTTTTCAAATATTTATTCCATCGCCATTGGTGAAGGAGAAAATTTAGTAGTGCCATTGCAGATGGCTAACTTTGCAGCCACAGTTGCCAACAGAGGATATTACATTACTCCTCACATGGTGAAGTCCATAGGTAAAAGCGGGAAGCCATTATCACCCTATCTTGAAAAACATTTCACCACCATTGACTCCATCAATTTTAGAATTGCAGTTGATGCCATGGAACGTGTTGTCATGGAAGGAACAGGGCAGTATCGCGCTTCTTTGAAAGATGTTATTGTGTGTGGCAAAACCGGATCGGTACAAAATGAACCACGGCCCGATCATTCTGTTTTCATTGCCTTCGCACCAAAAAAGAATCCCAAAATCGCTGTCTCCGTTTACGTTGAATTTTCAGGGCAAGGCGCAAGAGCTGCAGCTTCAATTGCCAGCCTAATGATTGAAAAATATTTATACGGAGGCACAAAGCGACCGCAAATTGAAGAATACGTTTTGAAAGGGAAATTTTTGTGATCCACCTTAACAAGAATAAATTGTCTTGAGGCAAGAAGCCATTATATCGAACAAAGTAGATTGGGTTACCGTGATGCTCTATGGTGCAATGGTGCTTTGGGGTTGGCTCAATATTTATTCAGCTACTTATGATGTAAATCAATCGATCTTTGATTTAACCATCAACTCGGGCCGCCAGATGATGTTCATCATTACTTCCTTTATTCTCATCGCTGCTATTCTTATTATCGATATGCGTTTTTATGAAACGTTTGCCTACATCATTTTTGGTGCGGTCATGTTTCTTTTATTACTTGTTCCGTTTATTGGTAAAGAGGTAGGAGGGAACCGGGCATGGCTAGGCATAGGCTCCTTCGGTGTTCAACCTTCAGAATTTGCCAAGTTTGCAACGGCATTGGCTGTTGCCAGGTTTATTGGTTCCGTTGGTTTTAAAATGGATCAACTCCGTAATCAGCTTTTTCTTTTTGGAATAATCAGCGCGCCTATTCTACTTATTCTCTTACAGAAAGATTACGGGACAGCGATGGTGTTCCTGGTATTTGTTTTGGTTTTTTATCGGGAAGGTATGTCACCTTTTTTGCTGCTTGTCGGGTTGGGTGTTGCTGTGATTTTTATTTTAACATTGCTGGTTGAAAATAACTGGTTTTTGTATGGCACCATTGCCTTTGCGTGGGGCGTTGTGATATTCATTAGTCGCAAAAAGAAATTGAAGCGAATGGCGGTTATTACCCTGGGCGCGTTTGTATTGGTTGGAACTATTTTTAGTGTCGATGTTATTTTCAGTAAGCTGGAAGATCACCATCAAAAGAGAATCATGGTGTTGATCAATCCAGAATTGGATCAATTGGGAGCAGGATATCACGTCTATCAATCAAAGGTTGCCATCGGTAGTGGTGGGTTTATGGGCAAAGGATTTTTGGAAGGCACACAAACCAAGTTGAAATTTGTGCCTGAACAATACACTGATTTTATTTTTTGTACCATCGGAGAAGAACAAGGTTGGATTGGAAGCATCTTCATTATTGCGCTCTTTATAACGCTATTGTTTCGAGTTGTTTTTATAGCCGAACGACAAAAGAGCAGGTTTGCCCGCGTGTATGGATATTCGGTAGCCTGCATTTTCTTTTTTCACTTTGCTACCAACATTGCCATGACAATTGGATTGTTCCCTGTAATAGGTATTCCCCTCCCTTTCTTCAGCTATGGAGGTTCATCACTCTGGTCATTCACAATCTTGTTGTTCATCTTACTTAAATTAGATGCCCACAGAATGCAGGTACTCCAAAGAATTTAAGATGGTATTCATTTATCACATGTACCGTTTACCTGGTTAGCACCAAGTTGAACTGCATTCCCAACACCTCAACTATATCCTGACTTTGAAATTTAAACTTCGAACTTGGAACTTTAAACTTATTCCTCCGCCATATCTTTCAATTCAATTTCAAGTGCGCGGGTACTGATAAAAATTTCATTAAGCGAAAGCGCAAGGGATAATAATAGAAGTAATAAGCTCAATCCAAAAAGACCAAAGGCCCACGTTTGATGTTCGATATAAAATGTGAACATACACAGTACACAAAAGAAAAAACTAATGATGCCACTGGCTTGCATGTATTTTACCAGCATTAATCTTCTGCGAAGGTTTGCGATTTGTGCGCTGATCTTTTCGCGATCTTCAGGTACCTGTTTATATTTTAAATGAAGATTTCGAATTAAGGATGCCAAACCGAGAAATCGATTTGTATAGGCCAGCATCAATAAGGTAATGGCCGGAAATAAAAGTGCTGGTGTGTTGATTGAGATTTCCATTATGCTTTCTTAATAATTGATGCTACTCAACTTAGTGGGTTCTTTGTGCCTTCGGGACTTTGTGGCAAAAAAATTAGACCACAAAGACACAAGGTTACTAAGGTTCACAAAGAAAAATGAATCATTTGAGTATTGTCTATTTACAAACTAATGAACGCGTTGCAGTGCTCGTAAGGATTTAGCCACGCGACTGGTAACACCTACTACAAGTAAGGTCATGCATCCACCAAAGACGACAGAAGTTACTACTCCCATCAACCGTGCTGTCACACCCGACTCAAACATTCCTATTTCATTTGATGAACCAATAAAAATATTATTCACAGCAGATACACGTCCCTTCATGTTCTCTGGTGTTTGGGTGTGAATTAAGGTACTGCGAACAATAACACTTACGCAATCAAAACCTCCACTTATCATAAGCACCACTAACGAGATCCAAAAATTAGTAGACAGGCCGAACCCAATCATACAAATACCAAAGCCGGCAACTGACAGCAATAAAATTTTGCCTATGTTTTTCTTGATTGGATTGTGTGTGATGTATAATCCCATAATAACAGCCCCGATTGCCGGAGCGGCACGAAGCGGGCCGAGTCCTTCAGGTCCAACTTTTAAGATTTCTGCGGCAAATATTGGAAGTAAGGCAACGGCACCACCAAAGAGTACGGCAAATAAATCCAATGTAATGGCACTCAGTACAATTTCGTTTTTGAATACGAATTTTAATCCCTCTTTGATTTTTTCAACAATACCTTGTTCTTCTGAAACAGGAGGTAGAGGTTTACGCGGAAGTGAGAAGTAGAAAAACAATGCTGCGATTACCAATAAGGTATCCACCAGGTAGGATACGGTAACTCCATAGAATCCATAAATTAAACCAGCCAACGTTGACCCGCCAATAAATGATCCTTGCCAGAATGTACTATTGAGTGAAATTGCATTTGCATAAAGATGCCGGGGAACCAATTGCGGCATATAAGAAAAATTGGCTGGCGATAGGAATCCGCGTGCGATACCACTAATGAAAATGACAGTGTAGATTGGTATGACGCCATAACTCAAAATAAAATTACTGGAAGGCGTGGTGAAAAACAGTAGAGAAGCAGAGCAAAATAATAAAATGAAAACGGTGATCAGAAGAATTTTCTTCCGCTCGATGATATCCACCACATGCCCTGCGTAAAGAGACACGGTAATGTTGGGAATTGCTTCAGCCAGTCCAATGAGACCAAGTGATAATGGATCGTGCGTGATTTCGTAAACTTGCCAACCCACAACAGTAGCCTGAATATTTGTGGCGAGAGTAATACAGACTCGTGCCAAAATAAAACGTCTGAAATCTTTTATTTGAAGTGAAGCATAGGGACCGCCTACCAAAGAATTTTCTTCCATTGATATGTTAGGCTAATAACATTTTATCGATTGCATCAACCGCAATCTTTCTGCGCTGATCCCGTTCACCTTTTATTTCAACAAAAGGCGTTGATTGATTTTTCATTTCATTCAAATAGAGTTGATATAATTCTTCACGCTTGTCAGGATGCTCACGTTGAGGATCGTCCTGCCAGGGAATATCAATATAGGTAAGCAGGTACAAATCATATTTTTCCGTTTCAATATGATGAAGAATCTCTTTATCCACCTCCCCAAATTTGAACTCACTCCAAATTTTAATCACGTATAAATTGGTATCGCAAATCATTACCCGATTGCTATCGCGTTCATTTTCATACTCAAGACGTAATTGACCGTTGGCAATTTTTGTTAAATCACTTTGCACATACGGTTGAATGAGCCGATCGAGATAGGCACGGGCGTATTCAGGAACAAAAGCAGTTTTATAGTGATCCGCCAAAAATTGTGAGAGATCAGATTTGCCGCTACACTCAGGGCCAATAACCGCTACTTTTTTTATTTGGGGTCTGTCAAACGCTACCATCTGTCGAAAATCGTTTATATTTTCCTAAAAGTCGAACGATACTTATCTTTCCCAAAAATAAGGAACTGTGCAGAGAAGAAAAGCATTGCAACAAATTGGTTTAGGAGTTTCTGCGGGATTATTATTGCCTTCATGGTTAAGCTCCTGTAATGATTACGAACCCCAGCCCGCAATTGATTACGATGGAGTAGTTGGCATTATTGGAGCGGGTGCTGCTGGTCTATATGTAGCTGACATTTTAAATGCAAAAGGAATTACAGTAAAAGTGTTTGAAGCCTCAGGTCGTGTAGGTGGGCGCTTAAAAAACTTACGCCAATTTGATCTCCCATCCGATTCACTTTTGTTTGACCCAACTCATTTTCCGAACAATGATTTTCCTACTGAACTTGGTGCCGAAAGAGTTTTAGGTAGCGATTCAAGCTGGGCAAAAATTATCAGCGAACTAAAAATACCTATTGTTGAATCCAGCGCTTTAGGTACAGACAATTATTTTTTGGACAACGCTTTTGCGGAAGAAGCTGAGGCCAGTATCGATGCTGATTTTATTGCCGCGAAAAATTTTGTAGATAATCTTGCTTCGTATTCCGGAGGTAATGTATCGGTGCAACAAGCCATTCAAAATCAATCCATCAGTCCTCGCATGTATGCGATTCTCAATTCATGGCTTGGCAATAGTTATGGAACATCAAACGAGCGGCTTGGTATTACTGCGCTAAGTGAAGCAGCAGCATTGCGTACACGAAATGTTGCGCAACTTACCTTAACACAGAACCCAATGGAAGATGCGCTCAATTCAAGATTCAGTGCCATTGTGCCTGAAGTAGAATTGAACACCATCATACAAAGTATAAATTATGCAGGCGAGAAAATTGTTCTGACCGGTTTAAAGGATAGTGTGCCTTTCTCTGAAGAAGTTGATAAGGTAATTGTTGCTGTTCCGTTGTCGATTCTCAAAACAAACGGCATTGTATTTTCACCTTCACTTCCATCAACAAAAACAAATTCGCTTTCGCGGATGGGAATGGATGCGTGCATTCGGATAGTGCTTGAATTCAAAGCAAACTTTTGGGGCAGTACTTCTTCATTTTTATATGGAGGTGCTCAAGCTCCGGAATATTTTAATACCGGCATAGGAAGAAGTCAGGTCACCAAAACATTGAACATAACGATTACTGGATCAAAAGCGGAAGATCTTTCAGCCCTTGGAAGTGGAATGATTTCGGTTGTATTAGAAGAACTGGATTCAATCTTTGACGGAAAAGCAACGTTGAATATTCGAAGAGATGATAACAACAACATGGTAACGTTTATTCAGGACTGGACAAAAGAGCCGTTCATAAAAGGAGGAGCATCGTATGTTAAGAGTGGAGGCACAAATCAGGATCGAATTAATCTGGCAACTCCATTGGATGAGAAACTTTTCTTTGCCGGAGAGGCGACCGATATTGCTGGCGATACCGGAACAATTAATGGAGCATTGCTTTCGGCCGAACGTGCCGCACAAGAAGTGATCGATACAATCATTGAGTAATTAAAGAATTAATCTTATTCCTTTATTAAAGTCTTTATCAACCAACGTACATATTAAATGGAACACAGCAAACTTCACGAAACTGGACCAAAACTTTCACGCATTATAAGTGGAGCATGGCGATGGAACTTACCCGAAACTGAAATCGAAAAACTGATTGATGCTTCGTTATCGGTTGGCATTACCACATTTGATCACGCAGATATTTATGGGGATCACAGCAATGAAGAGATTTTTGGAAATGTGTTGAAGAAAAATCCTTCGTTACGCAATCAAATGGAATTGGTAACGAAGTGCGGCATTAAGTTCAATTCAGCAAAACGTCCTAAGACATGGGTTAAACACTATGATACTTCGAAAGAACATATTGTTTGGGCGGCAGAGAATTCATTGAAGATGTTGAATACCGATCACATCGATTTGTTATTAATCCATCGTCCTGATCCACTATTAAATCCAACGGAAGTTGCAGAGGCATTTAGTAAGTTAAAGCAAAGCGGCAAGGTATTGCACTTTGGTGTTTCCAATTTTACACCCGCACAATTTGAAATGCTACAAGCCTACCTTTCTTTTCCGCTGGTTACAAATCAACTTGAAATTTCATTGTCAAGCATTGATCCCTTGTTTGACGGAGGTGTTGATGTATTGATGAAGCATAAGGTTTCGCCCATGGCATGGTCTCCTTTGGGTGGAGGTAAGTTGGTGAATGAAAACAAGGGAGAATTGTTTTCGAAGGCAAAGCAATATAATGCAACAGATGCTCAGCTTTCACTCGGATGGTTATTACGTCATCCATCTAACATCTTTCCGGTAATCGGCACAACTAAACCAGAACGTATAGTAGAGAGTGCAAAGGCCATTGATATTAAAATGGATATGCAGGATTGGTTTGAGATGCTGAAGGTTGTGATGGGTAAAGAAATGCCCTAATGAAACTTAATTTCTTCTTATCTTTATTGAAATGAAATCCTTAATTGAATTACCGCCCAGAACAATTATGGAGGTTTACAAAAACCTTCCGGAGGGCACATTGGCTGAATTAATTGAAAACGTTATTTATATGTCACTCTCACCCGTTACAAACCATCAGAAGGTTTTGCAATCAATTTTCAGAAGATTAAGTGAAGCTATTGAGGATCATAAAAGAGGAGACGTAATCATTGCACCCTTTGATATATACCTTGATGAGGTAGCCAATGCAGTTCAGCCGGATATAGTGGCGATTCTAAATGACAACAAAGGAAATCTAAATCCAAATGGTCATTTTCATGGAGTTCCTGATTTTATTGTAGAAGTTCTTTCTCCCGGAAATAAAGATCATGATCTGGTGAAGAAAAAGGAATTGTATGAGCGCTTTGGGGTAAAGGAATATTGGGTTATCGATCCGCAGACAAAACAAGCCCAAGGGTTTGAACTGAGAAGTAATACCTATCAATCAATATTTGAAGGGACAGGTAATATTCAATCTAACTTACTAAATCTCAGCTTTGTCTTTTAAGCCAGAAAGATTATTCTCCACTATCTTATTTTTTAGTTGTACAGCAACTTAATGCCGTTCATTTTTGTAGTCCTTCTTATAATTCAGGCATGGCCAACGCAACAGCAGTAAAGAAAGTAAAAGACCACACCGGTCATGATCATATTGAAGTAATTGGTGCCCGCGAGCACAATCTCAAAAACATTAGCGTCAGTTTCCCACGGAACAAACTGGTTGTCATTACGGGAATCAGTGGAAGTGGAAAATCATCTCTGGCATTTGATACTATTTATGCCGAAGGACAGCGGAGATACATGGAAAGTTTCTCAGCCTATGCCCGCAGTTTTATGGGCAACCTTGAGCGCCCTGATGTCGATAAGATTAATGGCTTGAGTCCTGTAATTTCAATTGAGCAAAAAACAACATCACGCAATCCAAGATCAACAGTAGGTACGGTTACGGAAATTTATGATTTCATGCGCTTGTTATTTGCGCGGGCGGGAGAGGCATTCTCTTATCTGAATGGTGAACGGATGATCCGTCAATCAGAAGATCAAATTCTGGATTCGCTGTTACAAAACTTTAACAATAAAAAATTAGTACTGCTGGCCCCTGTGATAAAGGGAAGGAAAGGACATTATCGCGAGCTGTTTGTGCAGATCAGAAAATCAGGGTACACAAAAGTGAGAGTGGATGGAGAATTGCAAGAGATCTCTGCCAAAATGCAATTGGATCGATATAAAATTCACGACATCGAAGTTGTAGTGGATCGCATCGTGGCCGATGCAAATGATCGTGCGCGTATCGGACAATCAATTAACAAGGCATTGAAAGAAGGTAAGGGTGTTATCATGGCCATGGAAGAGAATGGCAACGTGCATCACTTCTCTAAATTTTTGATGGATCCAAAAACCGGTTTGGCGTATGATGAACCAGCACCTAATAGTTTTTCTTTTAATTCTCCATATGGTGCATGTCCTACCTGTAACGGTCTCGGACAAATTGAAGAGATTACAGAGCAGTCTGTTATACCCGATAAAAAGTTGAGCATTAGTCGCGGAGGAATTTTACCTCTTGGTGAATACCGTGACATCTGGATTTTCAAAAAGATTGAAGCCATTCTCAAGCGTGACAAACTTACCTTAAGTACACCCATCAAAGATATTCCGAAAGAGGTTCTTCATTCTTTATTGTATGGTGATGATGAACCTGTGGCAGTTCCTTCCGTAAAGTATCCGGGCACAGAGTGGAACACAAAGTTTGAAGGCATTATTAATTTCTTAGAGAAGCAGCGTGATGAAGGATCGGACGCCCTTAAAAAATGGGCAGAAGATTTTACAGTTGTGAAAATCTGTCCTGAATGTAACGGTGCGCGATTGAAGAAAGAATCCCTTCACTTTAAACTCGACAATAAAAATATTGCTGAACTATCAGTACTCGATATTGTTGCATTGAAAAAATGGTTTGAAGGATTAGAGGATCGTCTGAATGAAAAGCAACGCATCATCGCTGTTGAAGTATTAAAAGAAATCAGGAAGCGTATTGGTTTTTTGTTGGATGTCGGATTGGATTATTTAAATCTCAATCGCCCCATCAGAACATTAAGTGGAGGGGAGTCACAACGTATTCGATTGGCCACCCAAATAGGTACACAACTCGTGGGTGTGCTTTACATCTTAGACGAACCGAGCATTGGCCTTCATGCCCGCGACAATGTTAAACTCATTAAAGCATTGAAAGATCTTCGCGATCTGGGTAACTCCGTAATTGTTGTTGAACACGACAAAGATATGATGCTCGAATCAGATTACATTTTGGATATCGGACCGGGTGCTGGCCGTCATGGCGGACATGTAGTGGCGGAAGGTGAACCGACTGCTTTTTTAAAAGGGAATAGCACAACATCAAAATACCTTAGTGGTAAAATTGGAATCAACACTGCAGGCGAGCGAAGAAAGGGAACAGGCGAAAAGATTGTTCTAAGTGGAGCGAATGGAAATAATTTGAAGAATGTTGACCTGCAAATTCCGCTGGCCACACTTACCTGTATTACAGGCGTGTCTGGAAGTGGAAAGTCAACGCTCATTCATGAAACACTTTTTCCGATACTGAATAAACATTTTTACAATTCAAGAACAGAACCTCTCGAACATAAAAAAGTAGAAGGGCTCGACAAGTTGGATAAGGTAATTGAAGTAGATCAATCACCGATTGGTAGAACACCACGCTCCAATCCGGCAACCTACACGGGTGCGTTCACTGACATACGCGATTTGTTTGCTCAACTACCAGAGGCAAAAATAAGAGGGTACAAAACCGGTCGTTTTTCTTTCAATGTAAAAGGAGGGAGATGTGAAACCTGCGAAGGCGCGGGTCTTCGGTTAATCGAAATGGAATTCCTTCCGGATGTTCAGGTGCCATGTGAAACGTGCAAAGGTAAACGTTACAATCGCGAAACGTTAGAGGTGCGCTTCAAAGGAAAATCTATTTCTGATGTGTTGGATATGACCGTTGAAGAATCGGTAACGTTTTTTGAAAACCAACCGAAGATTTTAAGAAAGATTCAAACCCTCAGTGAAGTTGGTTTAGGATACATATCACTTGGTCAACATGCAACTACCTTGTCTGGCGGTGAGGCCCAACGCGTGAAGCTTGCTACGGAATTATCCAAGCGCGATACAGGAAAAACATTTTACATTTTAGATGAACCAACAACCGGTCTTCATTTTCAAGACATCGCACATTTATTAGATGTGTTGCAAAAGTTAGTAGACAAAGGCAATACCGTGTTAGTCATTGAACATAATATGGATGTGATTAAATCGGCCGATTATGTTGTTGATCTTGGTCCTGAAGGTGGAGAAAAGGGAGGCTACATTATTGCCCAGGGAACACCGGAGGAGGTAGCAAAAAGTGCCACAAGTTATACGGGTAAGTTTTTAAAGGCGGAGCTGAATTAAATTGAATTTGTATTCAAAATCAGAACATACTATTAGCTTGCGTTCTTAAATAATTTTATGAATTCGCACATTCGACAATACCTATATGGGGTTATTTTTCTTGGAGTTGGTATTTATTACCTAATAAAACAGGATTGGATTGATGCACCCTTGTTTTTAATTGCCGGACTTGCTTTTGTAGTTAATACCTTAGCTTCAGAACCTCGCTTGTTTGCATATAAAAAGATTTTAGCCATCATTGCCTGGGTACTAATAATTTGCACGGGGATTTTGTTTCTATATTGGCTTCAGTTTAAGTTCTTGTAGCGATCCAAAGAAAATCAAATACTGGATTGAATCGTTTCTGTAGTTTTGTATCAGTCAAATGAGAAACAAGCTGCGAATATATTGGTGGTTACAAATTGGAGGATGGTTGTTTTATGCCATCGTTCAAATGGTATCCAGTAGTGTAGCTTCCGGAAGAGTTAATCCAAAACGGCTTATCTTTTTTTTGTTCGAAGGATTTCTGTTTCTGATGGTGACCCATGGCTTTCGCTATTTATTAAAGCGATGGCGATGGCTTTTCCTGAACATGCTGAAATTAATTCCACTTATTCTCGTAAGTGTTTTTGGATTGGGCTTACTAACCTATTTTTTAAGGTTACCGATGAGTTTATTACTCGGCATTTTTGATACAAACGTTGGTTTTAATATCCAGAACATCTTAGGACTTTCATCCGTTTATGCCGTTATATTTTTTCTGTGGTCTGTGTTATATTTTACCTACCATTACTTTGACCAATACAGCAAATCGCTTAAGTACGAAGCTTCCATGATTGAGATTGAATTGAACAATTTAAAATCGCAGTTGAACCCGCACTTTATTTTTAATGCATTGAATAGTATCCGGGCATTGGTGGATGAGAATCCTATAAAATCAAAACAGGCCATTAATCAGCTTTCAAACATTCTTCGAAGTTCCCTTGCTTCAGATAAAAAAGGATTGACCGAATTTGATGAAGAGTTGAAAATGGTGAAGGATTACCTTGGTCTTGAGAGCATCCGGTTTGAAGAACGACTTCGGATAGAGTTTGATATCCACCCTGAATCGAATACGTTTTTGGTACCGCCTTTAATGATCCAAACACTTGTAGAGAATGGAATAAAGCATGGTGTTTCTAAACTTAAGAAGGGTGGCATTGTTCAGCTAAAGACGTATGTGAACGATGATAAATTAAAAATTCAAATTCGCAACAGCGGCCATTTGGTTAATGGATCGAAGAATGGTAAATCGGGTCTTGGTCTGCAGAACACCGTTCAGAGACTTAAGCTAATTTATGGCGATGAAGCTTCTTTTAGGATTATAAATGAAAGTGATAATTTTGTACTGACTGAAATAACTATACCTCAACACTATACCAATGAGAGCATTAATCGTGGATGATGAGCGCCTGGCGCGGAAGGAATTGATAAAGTTGTTAGAAGAACACCCCAGTATTGAAGTTGTGGGTGAGGCAATGAATGCGGATGAGGCCACTCAGTTGGTTAACGATCTTAACCCCGACCTTTTGTTTTTGGATATTCAAATGCCGGGCAAAACCGGTTTTCAATTATTGGAAGAGTTAGACTCTGTTCCACTGGTAATTTTCACTACAGCTTATGATGAGTTTGCACTAAAAGCTTTTCAAGTAAATGCGCTTGATTATTTACTGAAGCCTATCCAACCTGAGCGCTTAGCTGAAAGTATTTTGAAGTTGGCTGATAAAGAGCGAGCTAAGCTTGCAGCCATTCGTGGCCCGGAGAAAAAACTGGGATTGAACGATCAGGTATTTGTAAAAGATGGTGAGCGTTGTTGGTTTGTTAGCCTGACGAATGTGAGACTCTTTGAATCGGACGGTAATTATATTAAAGTTTACTTCGATACAAATCGTCCGATGATTCATAAATCGTTGAACGCGTTGGATGAGAAATTAGATGAACGTGCGTTCTTCCGCGCGAGTAGAAAACACATAGTAAACCTGAGTTGGGTTGAAGGTATAGAACCGTGGTTTAATGGAGGATTAATGGTACGATTAAAAGGTGGTGATAAGGTAGAGGTAAGCAGAAGACAGGCTGCGAAGTTTAAGGATATGATGAGCCTTTAGATGTTTTAAAGTTTCGAGGTGTTGTTGGAGTGCTGATGTTTGTAATCGTGATGATAACTTATTTAAGCACCAACTCAATCAGTTCTTTTTGCACGTTCCAATCTTTCGCCAGTTTAAGCATAGCGGTAGCTTCCATTTCGGTAACATATCCTTTTAGATTATTAGCTTTCCACACCATGTTAACGAGTTCCATTCTTTTCTCTTTCGGATAATCCCCAATGATGTCATTCAAATAGGTACGTGCACGATCAAAGGCAGTAATGTAGTCTTCGGCAATAAATGCTAAGGCCCATTTATATTCTTCATGGGCTTCGAATTCATCTGCAGTTCTGTCGAGATCTTTTTTCTCTGCATCATCCAACCCGTGATAGTAAAAGATCACGGACTTGAGTAACATATATACCTTCTTTTCTTCTGTGGATTTCATGTGTCGAAACGAATCGAAAAATACAAAACTTCCTTTAGCGTTTAGGGTTTGATTACAAATAAATCGGATGCGATTTTATCGGCTAATAGTTTTCCTGCTTTGGTTAAGATCAGGGTTTCGTTTTCAATATTGGCAAGGTTGTTTTTTATCAGGGAATGGATGTAAGATTCGTGCTCCTTCATCAAATTGAAATTGAAATTTTCCTTCAGACTTAACAGGCTGGCACCCCATGATGTGCGCAGTGTGGTTAATAGGTAGTCATTTATCATTTCCTCCTGAGTGAGCACCTCACTGGTTGCGGGAATAGTATTCGCTTCAAGCGACTTAAGGTAGAGACTGTTGTTGTTGATATTAAATTGTCTGCTATTTCCATTATAAGAGTGTGCACTTGGGCCAATACCTAAATAAGGTTGTTGCTTCCAGTAGCTACTATTGTGTTTTGATTGAAATTGTGGAAGGGCAAAGTTTGAAATTTCATATTGTTCGAATCCGCTTTCCTCAAGTTTCTTCACCAGCAGAATAAGTTGAGTTGCTGCAAACTCATCATCTTGTGGTTTAAGTTTACCAGTGGCAGCCCACCTTCCAAAAGCAGTCTTCGCTTCAATGGTTAATGAGTAAGAAGAAATGTGATCTGGCTTCAAAGACAAGGCTCTATCAATATTTTTTTCCCAGGCCTGGTGATCCTGATTTGGAATGGCATAGATCAAATCGATACTAATATTTTTAAACCCTGCATCACGGGCAAGACCAAAACAATTTTGAGCCGCCTCTGTATTATGTGCCCGATTGAGATACTGGAGAACATCATCATCAAATGATTGGATACCAATGCTTAATCGGTTTATGCCTGACTCCTTTAATAGTAGAAGTTTTTCTTTTGTTAGATCGTCCGGATTTGCCTCAAGGGTTATTTCGGCAGAAGAGGAAATTGAAAAATTGCGTTGGATTGCCTCCATCAAAAGACTTAACTCCTTGTCAGATAGCAGTGAAGGAGTTCCTCCTCCAAAGTAGACAGAGTCCAAAGGCTTTTTAGGTAAGTAATCTTTTTGAAGTTCAATTTCTCGAACGAAGGCGTGTAACATCTCCGCCTTTCTATCCTGATTGGTACTAAAATGGAAATCACAGTAGTGACAAGCCTGCTTGCAAAACGGAATATGTAAATAAAGACCAGACATTGAAAGACAAACTTAGTTGCATTTCGGATATAAGCTCATATTCTGATATTTTTGCATCCACATGATGCGACATATTACTGCGAAAGCGTTTATTTTCTTTTTTTTTATACTTACTACCTACACTCAAGCTCAGGAGCTTGTTTTAAAAAAAGACTTTCGTTCGGAATGGTTGGTTTCTCAAAACGAAAGCTATACGCCATTTCGTGAGGAGGATGATACAAAAACGATCTACTTCTGGTTAGATGTTTCAAAATTTGCAGGCGATAGTTTAGTTATAAGCAGCACCGAATCTTTTGCCCTTTTTGTCAATACCCAACTAATTCTTTTGTCAGATAAGAAAATCGTTTTCCCAATCGATAGTCTGCAAGTATTGTTTGGGGCATCAAATTTACGCATCGGTATCCATCAGGAGAATATGGTCGATTGGGGATTAATAACTGGAATTATATCGCACACAGAAGCTTCCAACTTTGACGTACTACCTATTTCATTAACGTCTTTTCGTGATTTCGTAATTACAGGTATGCTTGTCTTGCTAGTAATGTTGATTGTCATAACCCAACTGAACCCAAAGCTTGCATCAGATTATTTTTCTGTTACTAAAATATTTTCATTGAGAGAAGGTGATGATAAACAAGTCTACTCCCGCATTACCAGTAGTACAAGTATCTTATTCTATTGTTTTTGCAGCTTAATTATTGGCTATTATTTCGTTGTTATTTTTCATTTTATACCTACTCAATATTCATTAGCCTCCTCCTTTTATTCAGATACCTTTTCTTCTGCGTTTGTTAAGTGGACTCAGTTAAGTCTTATTATACTGGGTGTCTTCTTTTTTAAATTACTAATACTATTCATAGCCACCTTTTTATTCGGATACAATGATCTGATGGGAATTCATTTCTTTAACTGGGTAAGGTTGCTCTTGGTTATTTTCGGAACGCTAACAGGAATCCTCGTTACCTATTTCATTGGGCACGGACAGTCGAAGGCGTTTCTATCAACATTATTTATTTTTGTTGCTTGGATCCTTATCGGATGGATGATCTTGATTTTTTTAAAATTGATGACCCGCAATAGTCGATCAATGTTCCATTTATTTTTATACCTTTGTGCCACAGAATTGATACCCTTTCTATTAACGATTAACATACTTTATTAATTAAGACTGAATTCGTTACGTGTTGATATGAGTGAAATTGTTACAGACAGGATGCGCAAAGTGAAGAGTATTCTGGTTACCCAAGAGGCTCCCGCTGATCCAAACTCCCCTTATTTAAAACTTGCTGAGAAGTATAATCTTAAAATTGATTTCAGGCCATTCATTCAGGTAGAGCCTGTCCCAGTTAAAGAATTCAGAAAGCAGAAGATTGATATACTCAATCACACAGCAATCATTTTTACAAGCAGAAATGCGGTAGATCATTTTTTTCATATTTGTCAGGAACTCAAAATTGAGATGCCAGCCGACATGAAATACTTCTGCATTTCTGAACAAACATCTAATTACCTACAGAAGTACATCGTTATTCGCAAGCGAAAAATATTTACCGGATTGAAGACTGCTCAAGATCTACTGGAAATTCTGAAAAAGCATAAAAACGAAAAATACCTTTTTCCCTGTTCAGACATCCGCAAGAATGACATTCCTGATTTTTTACGTGACGGTGGGTTCAACTACTCAGAAGGTATAATTTATCATACTGTAGCCTCAGATCTTTCTGACCTTAAGGAAGTATTTTATGATGTACTGGCATTCTTCAGTCCATCAGGGATAAATTCACTCGCTGTTAATTTCCCTGATTTCAAACAAATGAATACACGACTCGCTGCGTTTGGCCCGACAACGGCTCAAGCTGTAAGGGATGCAGGGTTGATATTGGACATTGAAGCACCACTTCCAAACGCTCCTTCCATGACTGGCGCCCTTGAATTATACATAAAAAGAGCTAACGGAATTAAATAACTACTTCATTCATTGAAGCTTAGAATCAAATATTTTTTTAAACACTTTAATAGCATTTGTTGATTGTGTCGTAAAAAAGCGTTTACTTTAAATTCTATTTTTTAAACTAATGCTGAAAAGGACTTTTTATACCCTATTGTTAACACTATTTAGTGTGGGTGTTTTTGCTCAGCAAGACGCGCTCTTCACTCAATACATGTTTAACAACCTTTACATAACTCCTGCCTTTGCTGGTGTTGAAGGTGTAACAAAACTCACCGCTATTCATCGTACACAATGGCAAAGTTATCAAGCTAATTTTGACAAAGGAGGAGCTCCATCTACTCAGATGGTAAATTTTACAACTCCAATGTTTAAATTGAGAAGCGGCTTTGGTGCCTATGTAATGAACGACCGGCTGGGGCCACAAAACAACCTTGAAATACAAGGGATGTATGCGTACCACATTGGTATAAAGGATGCAAAACTCAGCCTCGCTTTAAAGGCAGGTATATATTCTCAAACTATCAATGCAAAAGAGTACAGAGCAATTCACCCGAATGACCCTATTATTCCAGAAGGTAAAGCATCACAGATTAGACCTGATCTTGGTTTAGGAGCTTTTTTCAGAGCCGAGAAGTATTATGTAGGAGTTGGTGTGAACCACCTATTACAGTCAGAGTTTGATTTTGGAATAGATTCCTCGAGAAACGCTTTAGCTACTCACCTCAATGGAACAGCCGGTTATTTTTATGAAATGAATTTTGACGTAAAGGTTCAGTTTTCTACCGCGGTTCGTACCGATTTTAATAAAACTCAATTTGATCTTAGTGGAATAGCTTATTATAAAGACAAGCTTTGGGGAGGTTTAGCGTTTAGACAAGCAGAGGCAGCAAGTCTATTGCTAGGATATGCATTTTTAAAAGAGAAATCGCTTCGACTTGGTTCGTCTTTTGACTTCGTTTTAATAGACAAGGATGCAAAGCAGTTTTTATCATGGGAGTTAATGCTAAGTTATGAGTTACCGGTGAATCCGGGTAGCGGCAAAAAAGTCGTTCGAACCCCTCGCTATAGGCACTAACCGGTAAATGATTTTGGTTTTTTTAAGATTTTAATCAATTTGCTATTCGTATCTCTGAAAATTAGGGTTAATAGCCTTAACTTTCGAAGCTCAAAAAATTTCAGTAAGACAAACTCGTAAAAAAGTTATGAATAAATCGGTTTCTTCAAAATTACTCTTAGTCCTGGCAGGCGCTACAGTAAGTGCTTGTGGTTTACTCGGCCTTGGCGGAGGCAAAGGAGGTAATGATCAGGGTGAATTGGTAGGAGTTCCTGGCCGTGAGGGTTGGGTAATGACTATTCCTTATGGTATGGTTCCGATCCCAGCAGGAACATTCCATATGGGTCAAGCAGATGAAGATCCGGCTTCAACTCAAATCAATTTTAACAAACAAGTAACAATCGGTTCATTCTTTATGGATGACACTGAGATTACAAATAATGAATACAGGCAGTTCACCAACTTCTTCTTAGTAGAGAATGGGAGCATAGAGGGGTTTGAAACCGTAGATGCTGAAACGTTCCGCCAAAAATATTACCCTGATACAACTTCATGGGTAAAAGATTTTGCTCATCACATGGGTGATCCAATTCAAGATTATTACTATTGGCATCCGGGTTATGACAACTATCCGGTTGTTGGTGTGAACTGGGATGCGTCAGTCTTTTTTGGAAAATGGAGAACAGCATATTTGAATGATTTCAGAAAGAGTGTTGGTGATTTCCCGATGCCTGAATTTCGCTTACCTTCAGAAGCAGAGTGGGAATATTCAGCACGTGGTGGACGTGATATGGCCAAGTATCCTTGGGGAAACCCGTACATTCGAAATTCAAAAGGCTGTATGCTTGCTAATTTTAAGCCAGGTCGTGGTAACTTCTATGATGATGGGTATGCCTATACTGCAGAAGTAATGTCTTACTTTCCGAATGACTATGGATTGTACGATATGGCAGGGAATGTTTCAGAATGGGTTTTAGATGACTTTAATCCGGCATCGGTTCCAACAGTCTGGGATTTAAATCCTCAATACATTGATGACAGAACCAATCCAGAAAGTAGTAAATACAACGCGAAGATTCCGCCAAAGAAAGTTGTAAGAGGTGGTTCATGGAAGGACGTTGCATATTACTTAGAAACAGGGACAAGGACATATGAATTTAAGGATTCAACTCGTGCTTATATAGGTTT
>DAIQPD010000315.1:0-3301 GCA_036787535.1 Chryseolinea sp. | reverse complement strand
CATTACGATCTCGTGATTCATCACAAGTGATTACATCTTCATCCTTGTCTTTCTGACTTTCATTTCTTTCTTAATCGAATCTGGTATTTCTCTGCACGTATATTCGATGCATGTGACATTCAATACATGACCAAGCGTAGTATCCTTATGTATAGGATGTTTTAAGTGCCACTATTTATTACGCTTCGCTGCTATGTTAATTAACTATTCTCTATACCCAACATCATAGAAACCGTCTTCCATTTTGGATTATGATCAGCAACGAGCTTTGCTATTCCGACAAATGGAACGAATAAAATCATACCCGCCATTCCCCAAAGTATTCCGCCTACAAATATTGATAACAACATCACCAGCGTATTTACATTTAAACGACTACTAACCGCCACTGGAAAAATGACATTCGCCTCCAGATATTGAACAAAAGTAAAAATGCCGATGATACCTATTGGGTACCAGATAGAATCATAAGTAATCCAAGCCATCGTAATGGGAAGCAGAGACCCTACGATAATTCCTACATAGGGAATAAATGTAAGAATAGAAGCAATGAAGCCAAAAAGAATGGCATGGGGTACTCCCAGTAACAATAATCCTACACTATTTAAACTACCCACCAACAGGTAAATTATCGCCATACCTTTTATGAAGTTATAATATGCTCCGATGGTAAGTGATAAAATCTTTCTCAACTCTTCCTCCCTTTCGGAAGGAAAAAGGCGAATTAAAATTTTAACCCAGTACCTTCTGTGATACAGAATTAAAACAGCATACACCGGAATTAAAATAAGAAGTACCACAGAAAATGCAGAAGCGGTAATGGTATTGCGCACCATGACCAACAAATTACTTCCTGACTGATCGGAAAGTTTTGTCATCATATTTTCTTGTTGGTCTTTTGAAATTCCAAAGACGTTTGTCAATACCTCGCTCAAATCAGTCAAGGATTGATTTAGTTTTAATTGTAGCGTTGGCCACTCATCCAGGAAGCTTACAAATTGACTAACAAGCAAAGCCACAAGCAGTAATCCGATAACAATCAGAACGGTGAGCGATATTACAACCGCAGTCAACCGCCCTACCCCCTTTCTTTCGAGCCATGCACAGACTGGATACAGTACAAAACTAATTAGCAAAGCAAAACTAACCGGAATTAAAACTTCTCTTCCAAAATACAGAATCACGGATCCATATACCGCATATTGTAAATATTGAAGATACGGTGATTCAGAAGTATGAATTTGCTTTTGCATGTTTTGAAATTTCAAAAATGAAATGCTGTTCCCCCAGCATTGAAACGAATTAGTATCCACGTGTTAACAAAGTGACGCTTATAAAATTCAACCTCTAAAAGGTATATCCACTACATATTTTTTTTTACCAATAAAGTAGCTTGAAGAAATAATCACTCCTACCATCAAACTTACGGGTGCAATTTCTATTCTTCAATAAACAGCGCATGACTTTTATCATAGATCAAATTGATAAAGATCAAAATCCCCTAATCGAAAAGCGATCATCTTTGACTAAGCTCCTTGCAGGCTGATGAAGTGTAATGAAAAACCATTTAAAAATCGATAACAAGTTATTTACCGAGATTGGAGAGATCTCCCGTTTTACCGGACGCTTTTTTCGGGAGCTCCTCAAACCCAGGCAGGAATTTGAAGAATTCTTCCGACAATGTTATTGGATTGGATATAAGTCTCTTCCGCTCGTTGCTATTACAGCATTTATAATGGGATTGGTAATGACCATACAATCCCGCCCCACACTCGTTGCGTTTGGCGCTCAATCTCTCCTACCTTCGATGGTTTCAGTTTCGTTGATAAGAGAAATCACTCCGGTGATAACCGCTTTGATATGTGCAGGTAAAATCGGATCGGGTATGGGGGCCGAATTAGGATCAATGCGTGTGACAGAGCAAATCGATGCGATGGATGTTTCGGGCACAAATCCATTTAGATATCTGGTTGTTACGCGCGTTATGGCTACCACACTCATGTTACCTGTATTATCGAATCTATCGAACGCGATTTCATTGTATGGCGCTTATTTGGGTGCGAACATTCGCGGACAAATAAGTTGGCATTTATTCTGGACGCAAGTCTTCAACGCCTTAAGCTTCGGAGACGTCCTGCCTTCATTAATCAAGACATTCTTTTTTGGTTTTGCGATCGCCATAATAGGATGCTACAAAGGTTATTATTCAAAGAAAGGAACGGAGGGCGTAGGCCAATCGGCAAATTCAGCAGTGGTACTTTCTTCTCTTCTGGTATTTATCATCGACCTGATTGCAGTTCAAATAACAGACCTCCTGGGTTTAACGTAATGTTATGAATACCTTATCTGTCATCGAAGTAGAAAACCTGAGTAAATCGTTTGGTAAAAACCATGTGCTTAAGAATTTTTCAATGTCGGTGTACAAAGGAGAGAATCTGGCCATACTTGGAAAATCAGGTTCCGGAAAATCGGTATTAATAAAATGCATTATTAATCTCATCGCCTCTG
Organism: Chryseolinea sp.; assembly: GCA_036787535.1. Classification (GTDB taxonomy): domain Bacteria; phylum Bacteroidota; class Bacteroidia; order Cytophagales; family Cyclobacteriaceae; genus Chryseolinea. The sequence goes on along the minus strand of DAIQPD010000315.1, from coordinate 793 downwards.
ATGAAGGCAGCATAACCGTTCTTGGAAAAAAAATTGACGAAATGAAACAAGACGAACTCGATGAGCTTCGGGCCAGAATAGGTTTTTTATTTCAGAGTAACGCTTTATACGATTCCATGACGGTTCGTGAAAACCTGGAGTTTCCTCTGCGCAGACACTGGAACAAACAACAACGCGAGCGCGGAGCTGAAAAAGCGGTGATGGAAGCGTTAGAAGATGTGGGACTTTCTCATACCGTTGATATGATGCCTTCTGAACTATCCGGGGGGATGCGGAAACGGATTGCCCTCGCCCGCACCTTAATTCTTCAACCTGCTATTATTCTCTATGATGAACCCACAACGGGATTAGACCCCATTACATCAAGAGAAATTAGCCATCTGATTGTTAAGGTACAGGAAAAGTATAACACGTCTTCCATTATCATCTCGCACGACATGCACTGCATTGACATTACATCCAATCGCGTGATCATGCTGATCGATGGAAAATGCTATGCAAATGATACCATCAAGAATCTTCGTCAATCGATTGATACTGAAATTCAAGAATTCTTTGACTGATTATGAAAAAAAAAGAAATTGAAAATTCAAAAGTAGGATTGCTTGTACTGGCAGGAATGATCTTTCTGATCCTGATGCTCTACCTGATTGGACGAAACCGAAATCTGTTCGGATCTACCTTTACCATGAAAGTCGTAATGAATAACGTAAATGGACTTGTGCCGGGAAACAATGTGCGATTTAAAGGCATTGATGTAGGAACTGTGAAATCAATGCCTTTAAATCGCACA
>DAIQPD010000314.1:0-3335 GCA_036787535.1 Chryseolinea sp. | reverse complement strand
AGTTTTTATTAATACAGCGCAAGTCATTGTAGATAACAATGGTACTCCGTTGGGATACGATGAAATAGATGGAGACCTATACATAGGGTCGGATGACTTAGTTCAACAGCCAGGAGCATATTTTAATGGCTACATAAGTTTTGTTGGTATTTGGAAAGGCGACCTAACTCAACCTCAAATAATCAACATCATAAACAATGGCCTTGCCGGAAATGCTAATTCGAATTTGATGACTGATTGTCAACTCTATTTAAACTTCGAAGAAATCTTAACCAGTCCACCACTCTTAGATTTACCAGGTATAACATCGGGCGCAATAGCGAATGCAGGAACTCCTATAATAACGTATGGAACCGATGGTGATGGAGACTACATTCAGTTTGAATATTCAGGCTACGCTCCAACCGAAAGTATTTATTTCACGAATCTTCCAGGATACATAACACAAGTCGAAGCCAAGTACACCATAAAATACAAGGCTATGAGCCCTTCCATTTTTATGATTGTTTACACTACTTATAACTCGTCAGCAATCTATACCAATGGAGGAAATACGATTCAAACCCTTGTGGTCATAAATGCTCCATCTAATCCAACTGTATCATTTCAATATCAATCGGCATATTCCGTTGTTGGCGAAACGATTAGAATTTATTCTATCAAAGTTGAACTAACCAATCCTTACAAAATCAAAGATTGGTCGCCTCAAAACAGAGAAGTGGTTTTAAATAACTACACCCTTGCCGAAATCACACCTGGCGATCCTTTATATAGATTGGTTAATATTGATTTGTTGAGGTAGCTACTGAATCTCACAATTTTTTGTTATCTACTTTTATGAGGTCTCTTCTTCATTCTTTTCTGTTGCATCTAACCCACCCGGAAGTTCCAATGCTTTTACAGACTGGATCGCATTTCCTGCAATACCTTTAATTGATCCATACATATCAATTGTATTGGTAATTACTTTTTCAATTTGTTTCTCTCTCTCCTTCCATATTCGTTGCATAGCACGTTTCTCACTTTCCAATCCTTCTTTCATAGACGAAAAGCCTTCTACAATTGCCTCTACTTGCATTCGAAAAGTATTGCTCGTTAAGAAATCGTAAACCATGTGAATTTTATCACCCTTATTTTCCTGAGAACTAATAGCCATACTTAATTGAACTACTGATTCCCTCAGTACCGCGCAAAGACCTTTGAACTCTTCGTAGGTGCAAATCCATACGCCATCCTTTATTCCCATGCGTTCAAAATCAGAAGGCATGGCTTCCGTTATTAATACGCCAATGTCAGCACCCTTCACGCGCATGTCCGCTTTGAACTTTTCAATCCAACTTGGTTGAAAATCTTTTGTGCGTTTACTTTCATAATAGATTTTACCACAATTCTGCCTGGCACGAGTATTTACAATTTGTATGCAGTCTCCACCTCTCGCACCTTTTTTAATTTCTTCAATTGTATCTAATGGAAATTGTGCTGCGAGCCATTCTTCAATTGCTAACTCCTGTACTTCCCCTTGTAGCTGCATTGAACCTTGCTCTTGCTTGCGTTTCATTTCTGCGGTGAGTTCACGCTGATCTTCTAATTGTTTTTGAAGCTCTTTAATCCGAAGTTCATTTTTATCCTCTTCCGTTTTTCTAATTTTATCTCGCTCCGAAACCAAAATCTCGTTTAGTTTTTTTTGAGATTCAGCTTCCACTGCCTCTCTCACTTCCGCATTCTCCCGTTTCAGTTTTTCAATCTCGGCTTTGGTTCGACTTAGTTCCTTAATTTGTTCTGACTTTTCATTAAGCTCTTTTTGCAAAGCCTGAAATTGTTCCGATTGCTCTTCAGCCAATTTCGCTTTAAGTTTTTCTTCAATTGCTTTTCGGTCTTCTTTTAGCTGTTTATCTAACCGATCCTGAAATAATTCGTTTTCCTGCTTTTTCCTCTGTTCAAAATCACGTTTCTCTTGATTCAATTTCTCCTGCTGCACATCAAAGTTTTTCTTCTCATCAGCCAATTGTGATTGATATTTTTGTTTGATCTCGTCTTCTAACTGGTGTGCAAGAATATCCTGTACATCAATAGAAGTGCCACAGTTCGGACATTTTATTTGGGTGTTTGCCGGATTCTTATTCATGGAGTGGAGTTGCTTACTTTTTAAAATGTGCAGTTCAAACTAAGACTTCTATTGCAATGTTTCGAGTTTTCAAAGGATCATAGATCATGAACTTCTTTATCCTTGTATCCTTTTAATATTTTGTTCCACATCGTCAGCAATAATTTCGGCAAAGCCTTCAGCCACCTCATCGAGATCAAGTTCCGTCCATTGCTGGTCGTATAGTCGTTCAACCAAGAGAATGTCTTGGTTAGTGTATGTTTTGATGTGATAGAAATATTGATGAAGCTCAAATTTTAATTCCTTCCAAATGTTAAATGTTTTTGTACCTGCCTTTATAAAACCTTGCAGTTGTACAAGTATGCCTACCTTATGCACGCCTTCCTTTAATAGCTTGGCTTCCAAATCCACTTCGGTAGTGTAATTATGCTGTTCATTGATAATGCGCGAAATCACACGGCTGTCAAATTCTTTGATAATACTTTCTAAACGTGCTTCGAGCCGTTCTGTTAGCTTCGGCAAAGTCTGGCTAAATAATTCAATGATGCTTTCCCTGTTTCTCTCTCTTAATGATTCACCTTTCATTTGCGAGGTGAGTTCTTTTATCCGCGCAAGTTTTGCATCGAGTGGTTTCTGAGGTGTTTCTAATTCCTTTTCCAATTCCTCTACTGTTGGCATTTGTGCTTTCAGTTGTTTTGGCAGTGCGTTGATCAATTCGTATTCAGCTACACCCATCGGTGATTGTATTCCTGTTAAGGCATACTTCACTACTGTTTTATTCGGGGTTTTACATAATAACACCCCAATGGTAGGCTTGTCGTCCGTGCCTTTTATTTGCTGATCAATTGCATTAATGTAGAAATTAAGTTTACCTGCAAACTCAGGAACAAACTCACCTACTTTTAATTCAAACACAACAAAACAATGGAGGTGGTAATTGTAAAATAATAAATCGAGGAAGAAGTCATCACCGCCTATATTCAGATTTTGTTGGTTACCAACAAACGCAAATCCTCGGCCTAGTTCGAGTAAAAACTTTTTAATGTGCTGGATAAGAGCTTTCTCTAATTCACGCTCGTGTACTTCTTCGCCCAGGTTTAAAAAGTCAAACAAGTACGGGCTTTTAAACGTCTCCCTTGCCAAGTCAGATTGATATTGAGGTAAGGTTAGTTCGAAGTTAGTAATTGCACCTCCTTGTCGATTGTACAGGTCACTTTCAATCTGATGAATG
>DAIQPD010000087.1:0-16566 GCA_036787535.1 Chryseolinea sp. | reverse complement strand
AGGAAACGCTGTATTTTCGGTAGAGCCCAACATTACAGTCTACAATGCCATTGAGTTAATGTGTGAAAAAAACATTGGCGGTTTGTTAATATTAGAAGGGGAGAAGCTCGTTGGTATTTTTACCGAACGCGATTACGCCCGTAAACTTATCCTGAAAGGTAAGTCATCGAAAGATGCAAAAATCAGTGAACTGATGACACGCAATCCTTTTACGGTTAACCTTGATACAACGATTGATGAATGCATGGGCATGATGTCCGGAAAGAGAATCAGGCACTTACCTGTAATGGATAATGAAAAAGTGGTGGGTATGATTTCAATTGGAGATGTAGTGAAGCATATCATTGAAGAGCAAAAGGGAATTATTGAGCATCTGGAAAGTTATATAACGAATTAGTGTTGGGTTAATGGTTAATCCTGCCTGCCGGCAGGCAGGGGTTAATCGGTAATCGTTAATAGTTAATTGTTGACTCGTACTGATTAGATGATTAAAATCCTTAGACTGAGAAATTGGTCTAAGGATTTTTTTATAGATGCTCTTCCATCTCGGGGATGGAGGTGGGTTCATTTAAAGCGGGCTGCGCTTCGATCATATCTTCCACTGTTGTGTAGAACTGAAGCCTGTATTTAAAGATGGTTTTACTGCCAATAGCCATTTTGAAATCGCGCAGTTTGGCTTTTTCATCAACCCAATACAGGCAAACTCCCGACTCCAGAGAGGTGCCGTGCAGAAAATCAAAGCCAGAATGTTCAAGATTTCTCAAGACTTCCTTATCAAATCCTGATTTCCCGTTTATGTATAATGTTGTCCAATTCATTTTTAATTTGTTTTTACTGAGCATCGACCCGTTGTTGTACTGCTCTTATCCAAAAGTCCAGAATACTATCATGGAAATTAGCCTCCTGGCCATACTTCATATTGTTGATAATTAGCAACTTAGAGCCTTAAAGGGGTCATCTACATGTGCTTACGTCAGAATCGTTTAAAGGGTTCATATACTACTTCAATATTTTTATATATCTTCGCGCCATTATTATCATTATTTATTAACAACAACAATGAAAGAAGGAACAGTAAAATTCTTTAATGAATCAAAAGGGTTTGGTTTTATCAAAGAAACAGCAACAGGTCAAGAGCATTTCGTTCACATCTCAGGTCTTTTAGTAGATCAGATCCACGAAAATGATGAAGTAACTTTCGAATTGAAAGAAGGAAAAAAAGGATGGAACGCGGTTAACGTACGTTTAGCCAACTAAAATATCTTCATTACCATTGCGAAAAAGCCCCGTACCTGTACGGGGCTTTTTTTGTGGTCATTTTTGACAGACAAAGTGTTCTTTCAATATATTGACACGATGCTCGTGCAAGTCTTAGGAAAGTGTGTTGGTATTTTGCGGGCGCCTACCGGCAGGCTTTTGCTTTTTATACGGTAAGTTTTCAAACGTATGATGTCACATGTAAATGCATTGAAAAGATTATTCAGCAGTCTGAAGAATGGACGCATAGTTGAGAGACTATTTTGAAAAACAAAATCTCAGAGACAAAGGCCTTCCTTCCGTTACGGACATGGCCTCCCGGTTAAACCTTTCGCCACGGTATCTCAGCGACCTGCTGAAACAGGAAACGGGCAAGACCGCCATGGATCTGATTCACATCTATGTGATCTCCGAAGCAAAGAATTTACTAAAGGTACAAGATCAAAATGTTTCCGAAATAGCATATGCATTGGGTTTTGAAAACCTCCCTTACTTTTCAAAATTGTTTAAGAAAGAAGTGGGCGTAAGCCCCAATCAATACCGAAAGGTTTCGCTGAATTAGGAAATAGTGCCAGACGTTGTTTAAAAGAACCAGTTTGCGCCAGCAGCTCATGGTTATTGGAAAGGGTATGTTCAAAGGTGAACAGATTTATTCGGAGTCGGGCATGACGTCAAACCAGTGTAGTTGAAATTTCAAGATCTTTTTTCTTAGTTATTAAAGCTGTTAAAGCATGGGCTAACAGAACAAATAGGGGTTCTAATGCTATATTTTTCACTAATTTTAACCTGAATAATATTTAATGGATAGTTGATGGCGAAGATCAAGATTGAAGAAGAAGAACTACTCGAAAAGAAACTCTGGAAAGCAGCCGACAAGCTTCGTAAGAACATGGACGCTGCTGAATATAAGCACGTTGCATTAGGTTTAATATTTCTCAAATACATCTCCGATGCCTTCGAAGAGCAGTATCAGAAATTACTGACTCAAAAAAGTGAAGGTGCTGATCCGGAAGATAAAAATGAATACTTAGCTGAAAAGGTATTTTTTGTTCCAGTTACTGCGCGGTGGAGTTACATTCAAGGTAGAGCAACCCAACCCACAATAGGCAAGGACATTGACGATGCAATGGATGCTATTGAAAAAGACAATCCTTCCTTACGAGGCGTTTTGCCAAAAGTATTTGCGCAGGAAAAATTAGACAAGACCAGTTTAGGTGGACTGGTTAATCTTGTTGGGTCAGCGACCCTCGGAACAAAAGAAGCGCAGAGCAAAGACTTATTAGGACAAGTGTTCGAATACTTCTTAGGCGAATTTGCATTAGCCGAAGGTAAGAAAGGCGGACAGTTCTATACTCCGGGAAGTGTTGTTAAACTTTTAGTAGAAATGCTTGAGCCTTATGAAGGCCGTGTGTTTGACCCTTGCTGCGGAAGCGGTGGTATGTTTGTGCAAAGCGAAAAGTTTATCAAACAACATCAGGATTATTACAAGAAGAAAGGTAAAACAGGTTTATCTTTAAATCCTGCCGATCGCATTTCTATTTACGGACAAGAGAGTAATCAAACCACCTGGCGTTTGGCAAAGATGAATTTATCCATCCGTGGTATTGATAGCAGCAATGTGAAATGGAACAATGAAGGGTCATTCTTAAATGATGCACACAAAGATTTAAAAGCGGATTACATTATTGCCAATCCTCCTTTCAACGATAGTGATTGGAGCGGAGAACTGTTGCGTGATGACGCACGATGGACAGTATTGGGTGAAAAGTTAACACCACCAACCGGAAACGCAAACTACGCGTGGATACAACATTTCCTTTACCACTTGGCACCAACCGGACAAGCTGGTTTTGTATTATCGAAAGGTTCATTAACAACGAATACAACAGGCGAAGGCGAAATACGAAAAGCGTTAATTGAAAAAGGTCTTGTGGATTGCATTGTGAACTTGCCCACGAAATTATTTCTTAATACACAAATACCCGCTTGCTTATGGTTTTTATCGCGCAATAAAACCAACGGTGGTTTTAGAAAACGCGAAAACGAAATACTGTTTATGGACGCCCGTAACATGGGCTTTTTATTAAACCGAAAGAACCGCGACTTGAGTGAAGCGGATATTGCTCTTATAACCGGCACCTATCACAACTGGCGAAGCCCGGATGGAAATTATGAGGATGCGGCCGGCTTTTGTAAAGTAGCTACTATTGAAGATGTACGAAAACTAAATTACGTTTTAACGCCTGGCCGATATGTAGGACTAGCCGATGAAGAAGACGACTTTAACTTTGTAGAACGCTTCACATCATTAAAGGCCGAGCTTGAAAAACAAATTGCAGAAGAAGACGAATTGAATAAAAAGATAGCAGCAAATCTTGCCAAAATTAAATTACCTGCACATGGCTAAGGAAGACATCCGATGGATACAGCGATTTAATAATTATAACAAGTCCCTTCAAAGCCTTATCAAAGCTGTAAAGCAATTGGAAGAGTATGGAGACGAGGAAGACAATGAAATAATTCAGGCTGGTGTAATCAAGTTTTTTGAGATGACATACGAACTCGCCTGGAATACAATGAAAGATTATTACGAGAATCAAGGCGAAACTGGGATACAAGGAAGTAAGGACGCTATCAAGCTGGCGTTTACTCGTGAACTTATTAAAGATTCTAAGAATTGGTTTGCCATGATTGACAGCCGGAAATTGAGCGTTCATACCTACGATCAAAGTACGGCAAATCAGGTAGTAGATGATGTTGCCTCTACCTACATGAGTTTGTTTATTCAGTTGCAGACCCGGTTGCAAATAGAAAAAATTGAACAACAAAAATTGGGCACGCAAGGAAGCTTGCCGCTTGAAAACTAATTGACTAATAAAGTAATGAGGTTTGGCCTGAGTGAAGATGTAATCGTTACAATGCAATCTGTTTTTGAAGCCAATTCAAAAGTAGATAAGGTTTATGTTTTTGGTTCACGGGCAAAAGGTAATTACAAAGAGGGTTCAGATATAGACCTTGCAGTAAAGGGAAGTGAACTTAGCGAGAAAGATATTTTGAACCTATACGTAAAGCTGGGCGAGCTCAACTTATCCAATGAAATTGACCTTATAAATTATCGAACTATAAATGAACCAGCACTAAAAGAACATATTGATAGAGTAGGGATTGAATTTTATATTCGGTGGAAGAAAATACCGCTTTCGAAGACTACAAAGTTTATTGTTGACAATAGAGGCAAGACTGTTCCAGCGGAATCAACAGGAATACCACTCATAGCTACTAACTGTATTGATAATAATTACCTGTATCCCGTCTTTGAGAACATTAGATATATTTCTAAACATACATATGAAACTTGGTTCAGATCTCATCCTGAACCAGGAGATATAATACTTACATTAAAGGGAAGCCAAAATGGTGCTGTGTGCTTAGTTCCTGATCCTGTAGGATTTGTGATTGCTCAGGATATGGTTGCATTGAGGGCAAATGAAAAAGTCATTGATCCACATTTTTTGTTTGCTGCATTGCGTTCATCCGAAATTCAATACGAAATTAAGAACTTAGATGTTAGTGGGGTTATACCGCATTTAAAAAAATCAGATTTTGATAAACTCTTGCTTCCATATCCTGATTTGTATACTCAAAAATGTATAGGAAATATTTACTATGTTTTATCATGTAAAATAGATTTACTCCAACGCCAAAACAAAACTCTTAGTCATTTGGCAGAAACACTTTTTAGACAGTGGTTTGTGGAAGAAAAGGAGTTAGGTGAGATATTTGAATTATGCAGTATTGCATCTGTAAGTACTGGAAAGGGTTTGAAAAGAGAAGAGTTTACAACAAATGGTGAGTTTCCAATAATTGGTGCTAATGGCGAAATCGGCAGAACAAACAAATTTCTAACTGATGAACGACTGATTTTAACAGGAAGAGTTGGTACACTTGGTAAAGTTTATATTAACGAGAATAGGGTTTGGATTTCAGATAATGTTTTAATAATAAAGCCAATTGAAGAAAAGTACTTTTATCCAATCTATTTTTCGTTACTGAGAATTGATTTCGAAAATATGAATGTTGGGAGTACCCAGCCTTTAGTAACGCAAAATGACTTGAAAAAAATTGAATTGAATTTACCGAGCGAACTAAAATTAGAAGAGTTTTCAAATGAATGTTCTTTATTTTTTAGGAAGATAAATAAGAACAATAAACAAATACGAATCTTAACTCAAACAAGAGATGCATTATTGCCAAAGTTAATGAGTGGTGAAGTTAGAATATTCGAAGCAAATCAATAAATAATTGATGAAACCGATCACTGAAGACAATATAGAAACTTTTGCCATCGAAGTACTCCAAAATATGGGGTGGAATTATGTGCATGGTCTGTCAATTGCTCCTGGTGCAGAGCAAGCAGAAAGAGAAAGTTTCGAACAAATCATTTTGACTGATCGTCTGCGTAAAGCGGTTTCTATTTTAAATCCAGGCATTCCACAACCTGTACAGGAGCAAGCTATTCAAAAAGTATTGCGCATCGCTTCGCCTGAACTGCTGCACAACAATGAAAGCTTCCATCAGTTCGTAGTAGAGAAAGTAAAAATACCCTACCAGCAAGATGGCTTCGAGCGGAGCTACGAAGTAGCCCTTATCAATTTTGAAGATGTAGCGAAGAACGAATTCCTGGTAGTCAACCAATACACCATTGTTGAGAAGAATCAGAACAAACGTCCTGACGTACTGCTCTTTGTTAATGGTATTCCATTAGTAGTGATCGAATTAAAAAACGCAGCAGATGAACATGCTACACTTCGCAAAGCATTTGATCAGTTGCAAACCTACAAGGCAAATATACCCAGTCTGTTTACTTACAATGCCATTTGTATAATCTCCGATGGGCACGAATGCAAAGCGGGAAGTGTTTCGGCTGGCTTTACCCGCTACATGAACTGGAAAACCACCGATGGCAAAAGAGAAGCTTCGCGTTTTAGTCCGCAGTTGGAGATTGTATTGAAGGGTATGTTGAATCCTGCTACGTTGTTAGACTTGGTTCGCAATTTTATTGTCTTCGAAAAAACGAAGAGGGAAGATGCTAAGACAGGCCTCATACAGATACAAACAGAAAAGAAGTTAGCGGCCTACCATCAATACTATGCAGTTAACAAAGCCGTGGAATCCTCTATTGTTGCCTCAGGCATTAGTGGAGATAAACGTGGTGGAGTAGTATGGCATACACAAGGTTCGGGCAAAAGTCTGAGCATGGTGTTTTATTCGGGCAAGCTGATCACCTCACCCGAAATGCAAAATCCAACGATACTAGTCATCACCGATCGAAATGATTTGGATGATCAATTGTTTGAAACGTTTGCATCTGCCAAGCAACTCTTGCGGCAAGAACCAATTCAGGCCAGGGACAGGGAGCATTTAAAAGAGCTATTGAAAGTAGCCAGTGGTGGAATTGTATTCGCTACTATTCAAAAGTTCTTACCTGAAGATCAGAAGTCTGTATATGATCAGCTCTCCGCCAGAAGAAACATTGTAGTGATAGCCGATGAAGCCCACCGTACACAATATGGTTTTGAAGGTTCGGTTAAGGAAGTAAAAGATAAAAAGACCAAAGAAAGGAAGGGAGAGCGTATTGCCTACGGCTTTGCCAAGTACATGCGCGATGCATTACCCAATGCAACCTACATTGGATTTACCGGAACACCGATTGAAGGAACGGACGTTAACACACCACAGGTATTCGGCCAGTATGTAGATGTATATGATATTTCACAAGCCGTAGCCGATGGAGCCACTGTTCGTATCTATTATGAAAGCCGCCTGGCAAAAGTAAATTTAGATGAAGAAGGCAGACGATTGATTGAAGAATTTGATGTCGAACTGGAGCAAGACGAAGAAATAACCGAAAAGCAAAAAGCCAAAGCCAAATGGACAAAGCTTGAGGCCATTGTTGGTAATGAAGCGCGTCTTAAAAATCTGGCTAAAGATATTGTCAATCACTTTGAACAACGTCAGAAAGTATTCGATGGCAAAGCCATGGTGGTAGCAATGAGTAGAAGAATTGCCGCTGATTTATATAAATATATTATTGCCCTTCGTCCGGAATGGCACAATCAAGATTTGAGCAAAGGTGTTATTAAAGTAGTGATGACCTCTACCAGTGCCGATGGACCAGAAATGCAACGGCATAACACAACCAAACAACAACGCAAAAACCTGGCAGAGAGAATGAAAGATCCTGCTGATCCGTTGCGTTTAGTTATAGTTCGTGATATGTGGCTTACCGGTTTCGATGCACCTTGTCTACATACTTTATATATAGACAAACCCATGCGAGGTCACAACCTAATGCAAGCCATTGCGAGGGTAAATCGCGTTTTCAAAGATAAGCCAGGTGGTTTGGTAGTTGATTATTTAGGCATAACCTCAGATTTAAAGAAAGCACTTTCATTTTATTCGGCTGCAGGTGGCAAGGGTGAGCCTACAGTTGATTTGAATAAAGCAATTGAATTGATGAATGAGAAACTGGAAATTGTTACTCAGCTATTCGATGAAGAGAGTAAAACACAAAAAGATATTTTAGCGGAAGAGCCGGAAGCCTACTATGATAATAGTTTGCAGTTTAATTATAAACGTTTCTTTGCTGTTGATGCTCAGGAAAAACTTTCCATTATTCTACAGGCAGAAGAACATATATTAGGATTACAAGATGGCAAGTCTCGTTTTATTAAAGAGGTTACTTTGCTAAGTCAGGCTTTTGCATTATCCATACCACACGAAAGAGCAATGGAGATCAAAGATGATATTGCATTCTTTCAAGCCGTAAAAGCAAGACTAGTAAAATTCGAAGGCACAGGCACTGGCAAATCTGATATTGAAATTGAAACCGCCATCAAACAAATTGTTGACGAAGCCATCAGTTCAGATAAAGTAATTGACATTTTTGAAGCAGCCGGAATTGATAAACCTGAACTAACCGGTTTAGAAATTCTTTCGGATGAATTCCTCTTGGAGGTAAAGGGAATGAAGCATCAAAATTTGGCGTTTGAATTATTAAAGAAATTATTGAATGACGAAATAAAGACGCGCTTAAGAACTAATTTAGTTAAGAGCAAAAAACTTCTGGAGATGTTGGAAGGTTCTATAAAGCGTTATCAAAACAATTTGTTAACAACAGCAGAAATTATTCAAGAGCTCATCAACATTGCAAAAGAAATAAAAGAAGCCGACAAAGAAGGAGAGCGCCTTGGTCTAACAAAAGACGAAGTGGCATTTTATAATGCGCTAGAAGTGAATGACAGTGCAGTACAAGTTCTAGGTGATGATCAGTTAAAAGAAATAGCCAGAGAAATAACCGACAAGGTTAGAGCCAATGCCACCATCGACTGGACGATAAGAGAAAGCGCAAGAGCAAAGTTAATGGTAATCGTAAAACGCACGCTAACGAAGTGGGGCTATCCACCAGACAAACAAGCAAAGGCAATTGAAACAGTTTTAAAGCAAGCTGAACTGTTAGCAGAACTCTGGACAAAGGAGAAGGCTTGATGAGTGATTTTTTTAATATTCTACTTTAATGAATTGCTCTTCTTGATAAGGAAGCAGTAAGTCAAAATGGAGTGTAAACATAGATAAAGCCAATGACTGATAACGAACAATACAATAGCAATTCTCCGCACGAAATTGCTGATGAGGAAGTAAACTCCCTGGTAAATGATACGGAGCAATCGAGAAGAAAAAGATTAGAAATAAACAATTCTTGGCCAACAAGAAATCAGTTTGATATTGAGAAGATTTATTCTAGAAATCTTCAAGAACTTAATATTAAAGAAGGTTTTAGGCCAGTCAAGTTTGAATATTCAAACGAGAAATACTTTCAAAGGTCTGTTGCTTATATTTTGGACTCTTTAGACTTTCTTCCAAATAGACCTGATCTTTCATTCGATTTCATTTGGAGGGCAATTGATTTTCTTTCAAGGCAGATTGTTTCCGAGCAAAACTTAAGCATTAATAATGATAAAGAGATTTTGAAGGCGTGCATTGAAAATGTATGGGCAGATTATTTTAACAATAATTTGCGCACAAAAGCGGCCATGCTTACACTCATTCAAAATATACCTGTCCAATCATGTGAATATCTATTTAAGCGAATCTATAATGAGTATGACAGTTCAAAACCCAATAATCCGAACAAAGAGGTGTCAAGATTGGTGGGCTTTGATGGTGGAACGGTAAGGAATGCGCATGCAAAGGAAGTCATTGATAAAGTCAAACTACAATATCCATACAATAACAGCGAAAGCAGACGAAAAGGAAGTCGTTTTTTTTATCGATATCTGCGAGGCGATTTGCTAACATTTAGCATGAATGAACCACCGACTTCAATTCAGGCTGACTTCTCCGAAATTCTAAATTTTACAGTCAACGGTATCCTGTACACTTTCAGAAATGACCGAGCACACGGTGGTGTTTTTTCTCCTTTTAGAAGCAGTAAAGCAACGATGAGAACCTATGCTCATAGTAGTTTCTGTTTTTTGCAAGGATACTACTTGTTAGTGGCTCTTATTCACTACCGGGATAGTACACTAATTTCCGAAGAATCCATATTAAACAGCTACAACCTCAACATTGATTTATACAAAAACCTATATGGTCGTAACTTGCAAAAATAGAAATGCTAGCCCAACCCAGTCTGGTCCCAATCTTCCCTTGATTGCTTGTACAAGTCTTAGGAAAGTGAGAGTGATATAAACCTTGCATTGACTGCCATCCATTCAATCTTTTAACGGATTACAACGTTCCCAGTTATAAGGCTCACTTTTCTTAACTGCCATCTAGTTATAATAAGAGGGCTATTTTAACATTGAACCCATTGATATTATTTTGCTTTAACTAAAGCAGCTTTTACTTCCGGCAGATACGGCCTTACTGATTTTTCAAGATTATTGGTCTGTTCGATTAAGAAGGATATCATTCCTGGCCAATCATCTGAATTGAAATAACTAACCCCTTGTTTATAGTAACCGATGGCGGATTTTTTTTGATCATCTTTTCTTTCCCATAGCAATGGGTTGCCAAATAAGGCTTCAATAGCCTCAGCATGCTTACGCAAAGCATCGAATAAAATCTTATTCTCTTCCTTCTCTGACCTGGACAGATTAAGCGCTACTCCCACATATGACTCAGTTATTATCACAGTGAAGCTTAAATAAGTAATGTCCGTTCCACCTGCATATAATATATTGTCTTTTGTGGGATTCGAGCTTTGAAATACGGTCGATTTTCCTTTAACGGCATTTAGGAATTCGCCCCAAAACTTTAATCGCAGCTTGTGCCTGTTTTTGATTTCCACTTCCTGACTAAATTCCTCCTGCGATTTGTTATTCATCGAGATGATATAATCTTGAGCATCTACAGTTGGAATGATCTGATCTAATGTTAGAAGATATTGTCCATCTAACTCATATGGAGTTGCTTTAAAACATTGTAACTGAAGTTTGAACTTCATCAACCACATCACAGTTGACGTAACTTCTTTTCTGAAATTGGCCGAAATCAGAATAATACGCTGATTCATATTTTGATTCAGCACTACATCTATAAAATTATCTTCCTCAAGAAATTCAATAATCTTTTCTTCTGCATTTGCGCTAGGTTCTGCTGTATTCAAATAACTCTGATAGATTGATTTAATCTCATCTTTCTTTAATGTACTACAATATGAAGCATATTTCAGTGCTTGCCATGTTACATCTCGACCAGAATCATCGAGCTTATTCTCAATGATTACAAGATTTCCACTTTTGTCAATGGCTAGCAGATCCAGACGTTCATAGGTTTCATTAAAGCCACTGAATTCTTTTTGAATAATTAGTAACTTTTCTCCTAATGCTTCAGCATTGCTAGCGATCCACTCTTGAAGATGAGCGCGCTCTTTAAAACCCAATTCTGAAAATGTTTTTTTGCTAATGGATCTAATGGAATTCTCTTGCTTATCAATTAAGAACATAATTGGTTTGTTAAAAACATGTATTTGAAACAGCTGGTGATATGATCTGGCAATTTATGTATTGGGATATTAAAGGTAGCGGATAAAACTTCTTGATCAAGGCCATTTTTAGGGCCTCTTTAAATCACCTAGGCTCCCACGAGCTAACACTTATGTTTATGAAAACTGAGCTTATCTAGGAATTTTACAAAACACGGTAACTTTCTCTTGTATAGCTGTATAGTTTGGGTTTAGTTTTCTTCTATTTAAGGTGATGAAGAATGGCATTGGGAAAAGAGAGCCTTCATAATTTTCTCCCCCATTTCGCGCGGATATGTTTCCCGCTATCCTCGCGCGAAAGTTACTTTCGTGCGTCATACCAATGTCTGAGGGTTCTACGGGTCTACAACTGGAAGTTACTTCCAGAACCGCTCTCAATTGGATATAGTCTTTGGAAGAAACTTCCAATCTAAGTTTATTCCTTGTATTGAAATTCTAATGAACGCACGGAAATAACTTCCGCGCCAGGAGAGGGTATAGTTATTGTCAATTCGGGAAGGACAATAGTTAGTCAAAATCCTTTATCTTAGTATAATGCAGACTGTAAGTTCAAAATAAATATGCCGCACATTTCATCAACATCAATTGACTTCATCGGTGATATTCATGGTCATGCCGAAGAACTGGAAATGCTGCTAGAGCATAAGTTAGGCTACACGAAAACCAATGGATTCTATGAGCATGAAACTCGAAAAGCATTTTTTGTAGGTGATTTCATTGACCGTGGTCCCGATATAAAAAAAGTTTTGGAAGTTATCAGACCCATGATTGACCATGGTGCTGCATACACAGTCATTGGAAATCACGAGTATAATGCGATCTGCTATTGGTCTAACGATGAAGATGGTAAACCCCTAAGAGAGCATACCGATAAGAATAATGGCCAACACAAAAAGACCATAGACTCTTTTTCAAATATCGATCATTTAAAAGATTACGTTGACTGGTTTAAAACCTTACCAATTTATTTCGAAAGCGATCAGTTTAGAGTTATTCACGCACAATGGAAGCAAGAATATGTGGACCATTTGAAAAATAATAGAATAGATAATTTTACTAGTCTCGAATTTTTGATCCAGTCAGCAAATAAACATACCCATGAACATAAAATAATTGAATGCCTGCTGAAAGGGGAAGAAGTGGAAGTTCCTGATGTAGCATTTAAAGATAAGGACGGCAACGAGCGTTTTGCGTACCGTGTAAAGTGGTGGATGAAGGGTAATAACCTATTATGTAACGACTCTCTTTTTGAGTTCCCGGAGGAATCGAAAAGTCACGTGATGCCTATTTCATCTGCCGGTTACGGTGAACATGAAGTTCCGGTATTATTTGGTCATTATTGGCTAAAGAATTCTCAGCCAAAACTACAAAAGCCTAACGTTTGCTGTCTGGATTTTAGCGTGGCGAAAAAAGGAATTCTGGTTGCCTATCGATGGAATGGAGAAAGAGAATTGACAGCGGAAAATTTTAGATACGTTAAGAATGAGATTCAATAGCGAAGCCGCCATCTCGCGCGGATGTTCGTCTACTGGCGCGAAACTTAGTTTCGTGCGCCTATAAAAATGTTTAAAGGATGCAGATACTTTGAATGGAACTTAGTTCCATAACGTATCTTTGAAAGAAGAATTTCTCCTACCGTTATCTATTATGAGCGAAAAATACAAAGTCCGCGATCAAGACCGTCCTTACTTTATCACCTTTGCCGTCACAGAATGGGTTGACGTTTTTACACGGCAGCAATACAAAGAGGTTGTTCTTGATTCGATTCGTTATTGTCAACGCAAGAAAGGGCTTGTGCTTTATGCGTGGTGTTTAATGACCAACCATATCCATTTCATTGTTGGTCGGAGAGGAGCGGAAAAGATTGAAGATATTATTCGGGATTTTAAAAAGTTTACTTCTGTGCATGTGGCTCGTGCGATTGAAAATAATCCTGCCGAAAGTCGAAGGTTATGGATTCTTGATATATTCAGAACAGCTGCGAATGATAGCAAGAAACATCAGAAATATAAATTCTGGCAGAATGAATATCATCCTGTGGAACTCTTTTCAAATGAAATGATAGATCAGAAGTTGGAATATGTTCACGATAACCCCGTAAAAGAAGGAATTGTTGATAAGCCAGAAGATTATCTGTACAGTAGTGCGCGAAATTATGCAGGGATAAAAGGGTTGTTGGAAATAGAGTTTATGGATTGAGCGAGTGCAATGGAAGTAACTTCCATGTTAATTTTTTTCAACTTATTGCGTTTTTTTATAAGCGCACGGAAGTAACTTCCGCGCCAGTTTGGGTTTAATGACCAACCATATCCATTTCATTGTTGGTCGGAGAGGAGCGGAAAAGATTGAAGATATTATTCGGGATTTTAAAAAGTTTACTTCTGTGCATGTGGCTCGTGCGATTGAAAATAATCCTGCCGAAAGTCGAAGGTTATGGATTCTTGATATATTCAGAACAGCTGCGAATGATAGCAAGAAACATCAGAAATATAAATTCTGGCAGAATGAATATCATCCTGTGGAACTCTTTTCAAATGAAATGATAGATCAGAAGTTGGAATATGTTCACGATAACCCCGTAAAAGAAGGAATTGTTGATAAGCCAGAAGATTATCTGTACAGTAGTGCGCGAAATTATGCAGGGATAAAAGGGTTGTTGGAAATAGAGTTTATGGATTGAGCGAGTGCAATGGAAGTAACTTCCATGTTAATTTTTTTCAACTTATTGCGTTTTTTTATAAGCGCACGGAAGTAACTTCCGCGCCAGTTTGGGTCTTTGGCAGTAACTTCCAATCGAAGCGTATTTATTTTATTTGGATTTTTTTGAATGCACAGAAGTACCTTCCGCAGTAGGAAGGGGAGCATTCTGGCTTCGTACGGCCTCATACTTTAAGTGTTACTAAAAATTATTAATTCTTCCATGAATCGATACCTTTGTATAACCTTAGCCCCGATGGTATGCAAAAGCATCTTGGAACATTTCTCTTATTCCTCTCATCCTTTCTTACTATTTCTGCATACGGCCAGGGCTACCTTTGGGGCGTCACTCTTGGCGGTGGTAAAGACAACGCAGGAGTTATTTTTAAAACAAAAGTCGATGGATCAGACTATACCATCGTAAAAGAATTCGAGGTTCAATACCCCGGACAAGACCCCACGTATAATGCGCTCTGTAAAGCATCTGACGGAAAACTTTATGGCGTAACGATGCGTGGTGGAAAATTTGATAGCGGGGTATTGTTTTCATATGATCCCATCACGGGTAACTACTCAAAAAAAGTCGACTTCAAATTCGAAACGTTTGGCTTCAGTCCAACCGGTACGTTAGTAGAAGTGAATGAAAAACTCTATGGAACCACCAGTGGAGGCAGGGGTACAATCTTCAGCTATGACCTTGCTACTGAAATGGTAAGCAAGGAGTTTACGTTTAATCTCCCTATAAATGGAGAACAACCGTATGGTGGGCTGGCGTTGGCAGACAATGGTAAACTATATGGGATGACAGAAGTCGGGGGTATCAATTCTGTGGGCGTTGTCTTTGAATTCGACCCCGCAACACAGGCATTCACGAAGCTTAAAGATTTGATATACGAAACGGGTTGCCTTCCACACGGTGCATTGACTTTTTCCGATGGTTTGCTTTACGGACTCACAAAATCGGGCGGCAACAATGGTGCGGGTGTTTTGTTTACATTGAATCCTGACACAAAAGAGTATTTGAAGAGGGCAGATTTTTCTTACAGTACAACAGGTTCAAAACCTTTTGGATCGGTGGTAAAAGGTGCCAATGGAAAATATTATGGAATGACATCGGATGGCGGTGCTTTTGCCAATGGGATAGCCAATGTTGACGGAACACTATTTGAATACGATCCGGCAACAGATATCCTTGATAAAAAACACGACTTCGCATACTACGGTTTAGGTGGTGATCCATTCGGTAGCCTCATGCTTGCCTCCAACGGCAAGCTCTACGGAATGACCTCGATCGGTGGTTTGGGTGGTAACAGTGGTCAGGTTGGCGTTCTTTTCGAGTATTCAACTGAAGATGGCATGATACCAAAACATTACTTCGATTGGCCTATGGGAGGAACTCCTTATGGTACGCTTACTGAGGTTGATGGAAATCTTTATGGTATGACGTTCATCGGGGGACTTCATTATGATGGCGTTCTTTTTGAATACAACATTGCTGAAGATCGTTATCAAAAGAAATTGGATTTCGGTAACGGCCTGGAAGGCATGACCCCGATGGGAGGCCTCACCTTCGTTGGCGAAAAGCTGTATGGTGTTACGTCTGTCGGTGGTGCGTTTGGAGAAGGGACAATTTTCGAGTATGATACTACTACCCATACTTTCTTGAAGCGTTATGACTTCTCCCTTAAAAATGATAGCGCAAACTATCCTGCCGGAAAATTAACCCTGGGTTCGAATGGTAAGCTGTACGGTTTCCTCGAGCAGAGCATCGTCAATGGCTTTGGCGCGATTTACGAGTTTGACCCTGTAGAAGGAATTGTTGTGAAGAAATTCGACATGGCTGATTTGGGTGGGAGTAGCCCCATCCGTAATCTGGTTTCAAGTAATATTCCCGGAAAACTTTATGGTGTCACCTACTTTGGAGGCTTGAACAATCAGGGGATCTTGTTCGAATTCGATTACCTAAACAACACGTTCACGAAAAAAGTAACGTTCAATCCTGCAGTTGATGGCGGAGAGCCAGTATGCCAGCTTATTGAAGGCCCTGACAACACACTTTATGGATTCACCCGTAAAGGAGGAACGAACAATACAGGTACAATCTATGCGTACAACCCATCAACTGGTGTGTTGACTAAAAAGTTAAATCTGCCAGGCACAGGGATTTATGAAACATTTACCTATGGCGGTGAAAATAAGTTCTATGGATTAGCCCATGGATATCCTAACATCTCCGGATTGATCTTTGAATATAATCTCAGCGACAACGTTTTGAAAAACCTGTACGAGATTGATCCGGAAAATGGCGCGTATCAAAACGGCTTGAATGTAGCGGTGACGCCAGACGGACAAGTCTATGGAATGACTTCTTCAGGAGGTTCATACCAACAAGGCGTGATTTTCAGATTTGATCTCTTGACACAAAGCTATACGGTGACACATCATTTTGATACCGACTCAGGCGGGTTGCCTTCATGGAGTGATCTTCTTTTTGTACCAACAATCGTTACGAATGCAGAAGAAAATGTCATCGGGCGTATTGTAACCTATCCTAATCCATCACA
>DAIQPD010000313.1:0-3349 GCA_036787535.1 Chryseolinea sp. | reverse complement strand
GGCTTCAATATCCCGGTTTTACCCCAACTGAGTATTCAATCACGAAATCTACAAATGGAAGTTTTAGCATTTTAGCGAATACAATTCTTCCTACATATTCGGATGTTACCTATTCAACTGAATCGCTTTCATGTTATAAGATTTCCTATACTGATGCTTGCTTAAATACCAGTCCGCTAAGCCCTGAAGCTTGTCCTATGCGACTTTCGGGATCACTAAGTCCTAATAATGATATCACGCTTTCATGGTCGGCTTATATCGGCTGGAGGAATGATGTAAATCATTACGTTGTAGATAAATTCACATCACAAGGACAATTGATTTCTTCAACTGACAATGGCACAGCAACTACATTTCTTGATGTAAATACCGATTTCGTAAATCAAACCTACCTCTATGTAATAACAGCCATTGCAAATGATGGTGGTGTAGTAAGTCCTTCTGTTTCAAATGCTATTCGAATAACAAAAGAACCATACCTTACCTATCCAACCGCTTTTTCACCAAGAAGCAGTATAGAGGATAACCAACTCTTTAAAGTCTTTGGTCAATATGTTACCAGCTTTGATTTGAGAATCTTTAATCGCTGGGGCCAGGAGATGTTTTATACCAATGACTTTGCCAAAGGATGGGACGGAACCTACAATGGTAGCCTGATGCCTGAAGGTACTTATGTCTTTACAGCAAAGATTACGGATCAAGAGGGGAAAACATCGGATCGGTCGGGAACCGTAGTCTTGTTAGTGAAGCAATAAGGTAAATGTCTGTACTTTTCTCGACCATGATTTATTTTGCCTGACTAGTTGTAAGCAAAGAAGCAATAAATTTCTGGTGTGAATCATTCGTGTTGGATTTCAGATTAATCGTTTCAGATTGTTTCTTTGCACCAAAATCATTTAAACAAAAAAGTATATGTTCGACATGATGAAGATGATGGGTAAGATGAAGGAAGTGCAAGCCCGCGTAAAAGAAGCACAGGATAATGTTGTGAAGTTGCGTGCCATCGGTGAATCAGGAGGTGGTATGGTTAAGGTTACTGTAAATGGTAAAAAGAATCTGATCGCATTAGACATTGATCACTCATTATTAAAAGCAGAAGACAAAACCATTTTAGAAGATTTAGTTATTGCGGCTGTAAACAAAGCAGTAGAAGAAGTAGATAGTCTTGCGAAAGAGGAAATGAAGAAAAGTACAGAAGGTTTGTTGCCCAACATACCAGGATTGGATTTAAGCTCCATTTTGGGATGAGCCACACGGCTGTTGTTATCTTAAATTATAATGGCGAGAAACTGCTTCAACAGTTTCTACCCAGCGTTGTGCAAAATTCTGGCAATGCAGAAATTATTGTTGCCGACAATGGATCAACTGATCAATCACTTTTAATTCTATCTCGTGATTTTCCTTCGGTTCGCATTATTACTCTTGATGAAAATTATGGTTTTTGTGGTGGATATAATCGTGCACTCAACCAAGTAAAAGCCGATTATTACGTACTTCTAAATTCAGACGTAGAAGTGACACCAAACTGGCTGGACTCATTGCTTAACTTACTAGATCGAGACAACCAAATTGCGGCAGTTCAACCGAAGATTTTATCGTACCATAATAGAAATAAGTTCGAACATGCCGGGGCAGCTGGCGGATTAATCGATTCCTTAGGTTATCCATTTTGTCGAGGTCGGATCTTCAATTCTGTAGAAGAAGATAAAGGACAATACAATGACGAAGTTGAAATTTTCTGGGCAACCGGAGCCTGTATGATCGTGCGGTCAAAACTATACCATCAATTCAACGGACTAGATGAAGATTTTTTTGCTCACATGGAAGAAATTGATTTGTGTTGGAAACTCCATCGTTCGGGTTACAAAATATACTATTCAGGTAATAGCACGGTTTATCATGTTGGAGCAGGTACTCTTGATTATAGTAGCCCTCGAAAGACCTATCTTAATTTCAGAAATGGACTTTCATTAATTTTTAAGCATCTGGATTCGGGCGAGATATTGTATAAGATCCCATTTAGAATACTATTAGATTGGCTTGCTGCCTTTATCTTCCTGATTAAATTCCAGCCAAAAAATACTTTAGCTGTCCTTCGTGCTCATCTCGACTTTATAAAAAATTTGAACCGGAATAGAGCAAAAAGAAATGCTATTCGTAAGGAATACCCAACGTATCCACGCGATGTCATTCATAAAGGAATTATACTATTTGACTATTTCCTTAAAGGAAAAAAGTATTATCGTTAATAATCCCAAATCGGGTTTCGCTTGCGCAAATGCCTCCTCATATTCATGATAAAGGCTAGAGATAGGTAGATAATGATGGGTGAGCCAAAGGTTATGAAGGAGGTGTAAATGAAAAATAATCGTATGCCAGACGTTGCAACGCCCAGTTTTTCACCCATATGTGTGCATACCCCAAAGGCATACCGCTCAAAAAAATGCTGAATCTTTGCAATTGCTTCACTCATATTACCTCTCAGTTTAGGTTCTTCAACATCTTAAAAAGTCATTTCAACGATCAAAAATCCGTCTAACAAATATAACTACCTATCTCCTTCAAAATGACGGCCTTAATCCTAATTTTTTGACTATAATTGCAAAAAAACTTGTACCAATATATAGTTTTGTAACCTGTTTAAAACAAACCAATAAATCTAAATCCAATTCCAATGAGAAAAGTAGTTTACTCATTTCTAATCTTCGCTGCGTTAACTCTTGCGGGCTGTACATTACCTAAGATGGTAAAAATGTCTAAGGAGCAAAACCTAACGGTTACACCCAATCCGCTAGAAGTTCACAAAGACACAGTGTCTTACGAAATGGCAGTCAATCTCCCCGTAAAAATGTTGAAGAAAGGTACTGTATATACAGTAAACAGCTTTTACAAATATGGTGAAAGTGAATTAGCCCTTGATCCTATTCCTTTTAAGGCAGAAGATTATCCAAATAGCTCATCAGAGCAACCACGGGTTACCAAAAGTTTCTCATTCGCTTACCAACCAGCCATGAAGAGTGGTACAGTTGAAGTGGAGGGTGTTGCATCTAAAGGGACTAAAGTAAAAAAATCTCCACGTCTTCCTGTTGCAACAGGTGTAATCACAACTTCTAAACTTGTTAAGCCTGTTTATTTTGCCGCTTTTGCTGCACACAGCTATAATAATCAAGAGGAATTAGTTCCGGTTGTTATCCCAGATTTCATCTTTGAACAAGGTCGTTCGGTTTTAAGAACTACTGAAATAAAAAGCAAAAAAGGAAAAGAACTGGATGCATTCATTGCTTCTAAAAATGCAACTCGCACAGTAACCATAACAGGTACTCACTCTCCAGAAGGTGCTGAAAGAATT
>DAIQPD010000086.1:0-16613 GCA_036787535.1 Chryseolinea sp. | reverse complement strand
TGTTAGATTCGAAAGGAAAGGCGTATGGTCTTGAACTACTTGTAAAGAAATCGACAGGTAAAGTAAACGGATGGGTGAGTTATACATACTCCCGATCACTGTTACAAACTCAGGGAAATTCTCCAACCGAAACCATTAATGATGGAGTATATTATCCAAGCAGCTACGACAAACCACATGCTTTTAACTTTATCGGAAACTATAAGTTTAGCAGACGATTTAATTTTTCACTTAACGTGGTGTACAGTACAGGTAGGCCGATTACTTTACCCATTGCCAAATATGATTTAGGAGGCACTCAACGAATTTACTACTCCGATCGAAACGCCTATCGAATCCCAGATTATTTCCGTACGGATATCTCAATCAATATTGAAGGAAATCATAAAGTGAAAAAACTCGCCCACAGCTCCTGGACAGTGGCGGTCTACAATCTGACCGGAAGAGCCAACGCATACTCTGTATATTTTACTTCAGAGAATGGCGTTATTAAGGGCTATAAGCTTTCCATTTTTGCCCAGGCTATTCCAACCATTACATATAATTTTAAATTTTAACCGACATGAAAACGGTTCGCTTTTGCTCACTACTCATACTCTTCGTCATACTGGTGACAGGTTGCATTGAATCCTATCCACCTCCCATTATCAATGATGAGGTAAACTTTCTGGTTATCGATGGCTCTGTTAATACGGAAGACGGAAGCGCGCTAGTGAAACTAAGTCATGCCATACCGCTTTCCTCAAATGAACCTTTTCCACCTGAATTAAATGCTACTGTGAGACTGGAGGACAATGACGGAAACATGTATTCGCTGATAGAGACTTTTGGAGGTAATTATGAGCAATCCAATTTAACGCTCAACGATTCAAAAGAATACAGACTGTATGTAAGAACCTCTAACAATACTGAATACCTATCCGATTTTATTACTATAAAACAAACCCCTCCAATTGATAGTGTTAATTGGGCACCTTCACGTACGCTTGAAGGAATTGATATTTTTGTGAATACACATGACGATTCAAAGAATACCCGATACTATCAATGGACTTTTGAAGAGACATTTCAGTATGAGGCTCCTTACTATACCTTTCTTAAACATCAAAATGGAGATATAATTCCCATTCCGAATGCAGAGCAAACCTTTACTTGCTGGCGAACATTGCCCTCACAAAAAATTCTTATTGGCTCCTCTGAAAAGCTTAGCCAGGACATAATTTATAATTTTCCCCTTACCTTCATCCCTAAGGGTTCACAAAAAGCAATTATCAAATACAGTATTTTAGTGAAACAGAAAGCGCTTACACGTGAAGCATATGATTACTGGTTAAACTTACAAAAGACTACAGAGAATCTGGGAGGTTTGTTCGATCCTCAACCCGGACAGGTAACAGGCAACATTCATAACATAACAAATCCAAATGCCCCTGCTCTCGGATACTTCGATGTTGGTGCTGCGCAGGAGACACGATTTTTTGTTGATGCCAACGACTTACCCGAAGATCTTAGAACGTACAAATCATTAGGATTTTGCATTAAAGATACTGTCTTAGTTGCAGATCTTTCCGGATTAACAAGCACCGATATAATTGTAGATGCCCTATATGGAAACAGTACAGCTCCTTACGGATATACCTATTCAAATTCGTCATGCACCGATTGCAGGAATCAAGGAGGGGTATCCATCAAACCATCATTCTGGGAATAATTCTATTCAATCATGACAAGATTTTTTCGATTAATCATTATTCTATTCAGTGTTGGTGGCATTCCAGGTTCTTTGCATACTGCATTTGCCCAACAAAGCAATCTCGATAATCTGACAAAAAGTTTCGACTTATATCGAACACAAATTCTACAGGAAAAAATCTATTTGCACATTGATCGCCCTTCTTATTTAACAGGAGAAACACTATGGTTTAAAGTTTACCTTACTGATGCCACGATCCATAAACCTTCTGAAGTAAGCAAAGTTGCATATGTGGAATTTATTGATGGCACTAATTCATCAGTACTGCAAACCAAAGTTGAAATTAAGAATGGAACCGGATCTGGCTCACTTTACCTGCCTGCAACATTAAACAGCGGTAACTATATGGTGCGTGCATACACCAACGTTATGAAAAACTTCAGTACAGAGTTTTTCTTTCACAAGTCCATAAGCATCGTCAACACTTTTAAAAGTTTAGAAAATGAATCCAAAGCGATTGCACCAGTTTACGATGCTCAATTCTTTCCCGAAGGTGGAAACCTTGTTAATGGATTAAGAAGTAAAATTGCTTTCCGTGTCACTGATCCTTCCGGGAATGGAATTGATTTCAAAGGGTCTGTTCTCGATCAGCAAAATGATACAATCGTTTCCTTTTCACCAAAGCATTTTGGCATCGGCTATTTCTTTTTAACTCCGCATCCGGATGAACAATACCATGCAATCATTCGTGATCGCGCTGGAAAAATTCAAAAGTTTAATCTTCCAAATACTTTAAATAGTGGATACACCATGCATGTTTCTGATAGTTCAGCGGATAACATACGTTTAACTATCAATGCAATATCAAATGAAACTTCTGTCATACCAGGCGCCTACCTCTTTGTCCATTCACGGAATATGATGATTCGTGCAGCATTTCAAACCCTTCGTCAAGGATTTGCTGAATTTGTTATCAATAAAAAAGATCTACCCGATGGCATTTCACACATTACTATTTTTGATGCTTCAATGAAGCCCGCTTGCGAGCGGTTGTACTTTAAGCAGCCCGAAAACAATTTAATAATCACTGCCAAGCCGAATCAGGCTCAATATGACTCAAGACGATCTGTTAAAATTGATTTGAACACCACTTATAAACAAACGCCTGCGAAATCTAATTTATCATTTTCTGTATTTAAAGTTGATTCACTTCCGTCATCCAGCGGAAACATGGTGAATTATTTCTGGCTTACTTCCGATTTAAAAGGAACAATAGAAGCACCTGAATTCTATTTCGCATCGACTTCTGACACCAAAGAAGCTGTTGACAATCTTATGCTCACACATGGCTGGAGAAGATTCACATGGGATGATATTTTGAGCAGAAAGAAAAGCAGCTTTGAGTTTATTCCGGAATACAGAGGGCACATTATTCAAGGCAAGGTTGCAAAACAAGATGGCACAACTGAATCCGGGATAATGACTTATCTTTCTTCTCCCGGTAAAATTATTAACCTATATCCATCAAGAAGTAACAAAGATGGAGCGGTGCAATTTGAAATGCGTAATTTTTATGGACGCACTAAGATTATTGCGCAAACCAATCCAAAAAAAGACAGTGCATATTCCTTTACCATTAAATCACCATTTTCAGATCAGTTTAGCAGTCAAAGAATTCCATTCTTTAAACTTTCACCCGAAATCAAAAATCAACTGGTAAACCGAAGTGTTGCTATGCAGGTTCAGGACATTTATTTTGCAAATGAGCTCGCTAAGTTAAAATCAAATCCAAAGGATAGTTCGGCTTTTTATAATGCAGCAGACGAGACCTATTTACTTGATGCTTACACACGTTTTCCTGTAATGGAAGAAGTATTGCGCGAATATGTTCCCGGTGTATTGGTTCGCAAACGTAAAGATGGCTTTTACTTCATTCTCTTAGATAACCTAACCAAAGGAGTATTTAGAGATTCACCCCTATTACTGATTGACGGAGTACCTGTATTTGACGAAGATGAAATTATGAATTACAGTCCACTCAATGTAAAAAAACTGGAGGTAGTAACGCGAAGATGGTTCTTAGGGCCAGTGAGTTTTTCAGGTATTGTTAGTCTCACAACATACAATGGCGATCTCAATGGGTTTCAACTGAATCCAAACAGCGTTATACTCAACTATGAAGGTCTTCAGTTGCAACGAGAATTTTATTCCCCTAAGTATGAGAATAAGCGCCAGCACGACAGCAGAATGCCGGATCAGCGTTACTTATTGTTCTGGAATCCTCAAGTGATTACAGATGCAGATGGACATACACAGGTAGAATTCTATACTGCAGATATTCCAGGAGAGTATAAAATTGTTGTAGAGGGAATAACTAAAGACGGAGCCATTGGAACTACCTCTTCAAGCTTTATCGTCAAAGAATTAAATAATTGATTTCCTGATTTAGATTTGGCTCTGGACAAGAATGAAATAATAACACTATCACCCTGTGCTCTTACATCGCATTGCTATTAAGATCGCTTTTTTTATTAACGGTTTTATCTATGCTAATTGGTCAGCGCGCCTGCCCCGCATTCAGGAATTGTATCATGCCGACAACGGCACAATCAGTCTCATCTTTCTAGCTTCATCAATTGGTGCTGTTGGCATCATGCCCTTTACAGGTTGGGCTATTGTTAAGAACGGAAGCCGGAGTATTATTCTGTTTGCCATGGTACTTTATTGTATAGCAGTTCCCCTCATTCCATTTATGCCGGGCATTACAGCCCTCATTGCATTATATTTTAGTATGGGTATTGTAACGGGGATGCTTGATGTTGCAATGAATGCGCAAGCCGTAATGGTGGAGAAATTATACAACAAACCCATCATGACATCTTTTCACGCATTGTTTAGCATCGGCATGATGCTCGGTGCGTGGAGCGGATCGCTGTTTACCTTATTGCATTTCGATTTACTTCATCACTTTAGTATTGTAATCGGTATTGCATTACTTGCTGTTGCGTGGGCAAGCCGTAACCTGGTTCGTGATAAACCCGATCCTTCCATTAAACATGATGGGCCACTCTTTCGATTACCAAACACTGCACTGATTGGTATTGGCATCATTACCTTTTGCTGTATGTTAGGTGAAGGCGCCATGTCGAACTGGAGTGTGAACTATATGGAAAATATTACGCATGCCACTCGATCACTTGCACCCATAGGACTTTCAGCTTTTGCTGCAGCAATGACCATCGGAAGAATTTTTGGTGATCGCATCCGATTAAAATTGGGAGACCGGAAAATGATTATCGTGGGCGGTGTTGTAGCGTTCATTGGATTATCAACAGCACTTTTATTCCCTCAACCCTACATTTCAATCCTTGGTTTTTTTCTGGTCGGGTTGGGTTTATCATCCATCGTTCCGATAGCGTATAGTATTTCGGGCAATGTAAAAAATTTACCATCTGGTGTGGGCTTAGCAATGGTAACCACTGTTGGCTATTCAGGATTTTTTGTTGGCCCACCCATTATTGGTTTTTTGGCTGACTGGCAAAATTTACAGTTTGCATTGGGAGTTGTTCTTCTCCTATTTGTTACTATGACGACTTTAGGAATTCGATATAAACCAAAAACTGATGGACATTAAACTGGAAGAGATTGGAAACAAGGGTTCATTCTTCATAGGAGAAAATAAAAAACGCTTAGCCGAAATGACCTTTAGCAAAGCAGGCGAAACAAGAATCATCATCGATCATACAGAGGTAAGTGATCTACTTCGGGGAAAAGGAGCTGGCAAACAATTAGTTCACGCAGCTGTCGAATACGCACGAGAAAAGAATATAAAAATTCTACCGCTTTGTCCTTTTGCTAAATCAGTCTTCGATAAGGTAAAAGAATTTCAGGATGTACTTGACTGATAATAAACTCCTCTATTATTCCAAATGAATACTTTCCAATGCAAATGAAAATTCATTTTTAATATCCACTTCATCAATTCCGGGTCCAACTGAAATCTGAATAGTTTCAGCATCCTTCATATTCAATGGATTAGAAGATGGTGCTCCCTCAAAATAATACTTTAAAAAACCGGGGTACGGTCTTGGAAGCGTTACCAATTTAACGGGTTTTAAATCAGAAATATTTAGAGTATAATTTTTAGTTGCTTCTTCATTTATGGTAATCAATCCTCCATAGGTATCTCCATTCTTCATTACTAAAGCAATTTGAATCGGAAATGGTTTTTCGTTTATTGATGATGCCTTCACAACAAGTTTTGTAAAACGATTCAATTCAGTAGCTCTTCCCTTGATTTTTGCAGAAAAATTATAGCGCATTGAAAAGTCAGCAATCTGAGGCCCGTTCAGATTTTCTGAATCTACAGTGACAAGGCCCGGCACTTTTATTACCATCAAAGCAGTGTTGGGCTCATTACCGGGTAAGAGCGTTGATCCTCTCCTCCACTCTCTCGATGTCTCATCTGAATCTGTAAAAGCATCGAATAAGTACAGTCTATTCTTTTTCGAAACTACAGCAACCTTATACGACTTGTTATCTGGTGTGTCCCATTTTGAAATTGATCCAACCACACCTGATGGATAGGCTTGTGTTACTCCGTTTTGCTTAACACGAATAGAATAATTTATATAACCGTGTTGAATATCAGTAGACGGAATTGTGACTTCATAATCATACGCTGTTGATGGATTCATATCGATCACTTTGTTTCCGGTTGATGAGTTGATGTGCAATTGAACCGACTCCGGTTTTTCTTTCGTAACAACCGATACCTTGATTTTCAAATCAATATTTTCTGTGATTTCATTAAAGGGTGTATGAAGTACATATGCTTTTTCTACAGATGATTTGGGTGCGGAGAATTCATCCATTCTGATATTTCCCAATTTGTCTTTGCCAGTTACTTTGGTCGTTACTCCATTTTTCACCAACAAATAAACACCAGGACGAACTTGAAACGTATTATCTGAATTTTTAAAGTCCACAAAATCACCAGCAAGAGTTGATACCTTAAATTGATTACCCAAATCAGGAAGGGAGATTTGCATTGGCCATGTTCTCCAATTAATTACGGCAACCTCCTTCTTCAAATTATTTCGTCCGAAAATATTATCAACCCAAATAGCATCGGGCATTACTTCCAATCTCCAGACACCTGGCTCTACCTTATCTAGAAAGTATGCGCCTTTGCCTTCGTATTTTACAAGCGATGAATTTCCAAGACCGCTGATCGATTCCAATGTTTCGGGCTTGGTTGGGTTCGTTACAGTAGTGTTGGTATAAATGAATTTCTTATCCGTCACCATTTCAGCAAGGTCATCTTCATAACTTAGATGAAAGGCATCGAATGTGGCATTGTCTGGATAGTGACCAAAGTTTTTATACATCGGCACTTGATGGAAAACTTCAGATGCCAGTTTTAAGCTCAATGCTTTTTGTGGAGCATACGCCAAATTCATATAATGAGTATTGTACTCTGTATTCGCATAAGCTATAAAGGTAGGATCGTACGCAAAGTGGGTTGCCCATTGTATTCCAGCTTCTCTGAAACTTCTTGCCATGGCTGGATAGATATACGACCTGCCGATGTCGGCTGCATCAAATTCATACACTACTTTTGCGGATGATTTAAATTTTGGATCGGATGCAAAAGGAATGGTGTATTGATCAACGTTAGGTAAAAAATTTCCACGCAACTCATGCTGCGCACCCAACCCAGTAGGATACCATTGAAAGGTTCCTCCTTGTATGTCAGCATTGAAATACGCTTTACTTAGATGGATGCTGTGACTGATGTTATAAAAGATAGGTTTCTTACATCCTGTCTTTCGCATGGACTTCACCATTCGATTTATAAAGGTAGTGACTTCTTCCTGTGTGCCTCGATGATGTGGTTCGTTACTCACTTCAAAGGCAACAATATCCGGATCATTTTTATACGCCACCTTTGTATAGGTATTGACATGATTCAGAAATTGGAATAGGTAATTCTCCTGCGCTTTGATCGCATCTTCATTTGTTAAACAAGCATCCTTTCCATACTTGTGCGAAAATCCCGGTGTGCTTTCATCCCTATCGGGATATCCATTTCCCCAAAATGCAATGGGAGTAAGCAATACCTTTATTCCCCGCTCTTTCATCTTCATTAACATGTAATCAAAAAGCCGGAAGTGTTCATTGTCAATCAAATTACCTAGTGAATCACTGATCTCAGTATCCCACACATGTACTCTGAATGCATCAAAACCCAATCGCGAAAAATGATACACATCATTATCAATTACTTTTTCAAGATCAACACCCAGTATCTTTGCGGAGCGAAATGCGTGTGCAAATGGAGCGGTGTAATTCACACCAAATCCCTGCACTTCCTTTTTCGTAGTGCCCCAGCGCATAACACCATTTTTATCTACATATACATCTGCTGTCTTTTGCGCTTGAGCGGATAAGGCACAAACAATTGATAATACAATCGGAAAGAAAATATTCTTAGTCATGGCTTCTTAAAATGATTAATGCGTTGAACGATTGTTCTCTGAAATTCAGATTTGGTTTAAGGTAGCGATTACCTTAGAAATCAGCTTTCATATATTCTATTCCTTTGATTTTATTTCCATCAAAATCAAAGAAGGCACAGTTTTCCCAGGTAGACCCGGTTCCCCACAAATCTTTCAGGTTTGAAGTAATCCACGCAGGCTCCCAATACACCACGCCTATTCCTCCACCATCTTTCACTTCGGTTGTTAACTTCTTCATAAAATCATACTGACCTTGAACAGTGAAAGGGAAACCAGAAACCGGTGTCTGAGGACCAAATTGATTATTATAACTATCATCGCCTGCTGTCGTCCAGGGATATGCCGTTTCTAAAATGATCACATCTTTTAAGTACCTCGATTTAAAACCAGAAACAGAAGTTGAAATATCATTGATGCCAACAGTAGTATGCCACAACGGATAATATGAAAACCCAACCATATCAAAATCAGTTACTGATCCCTGACTTAAAATATTATCAAACCACCACTGTACATTTTTAGGATCAGCAACATGTAGAATAATTTTTGTTTTGATTGTTGTGGTTGCTGTGATGTCGCGCACTGCTTTAATTCCCGCATTCAAAACAGCGCCCATATTAGACCACGAGCCATCACACACATTGCAAGTAGGGAACCCTGTGGGTGCTTCTGAGAAGAACATTCCGCAATTCGTTTCATTTCCAATTTGAACCAGTTCAGGTAGCAGCCCTTTTGAATTAAGGTATTGCAATGTTTTAAAGGTATAGTTGTAAACCGAGTCTTTTAATACCGTTATACTTTTGATTTCTTCCCATGCTGCAGGAATGTATTGTTTGCCTGGATCGGCCCACTCATCTGAGTAATGAAAATCCAACAACACTTTCATGCCTTGTGCTTTGGCAAGTGTAATTGATTTCTCCACATCCTTTAAGTCATTATAAAGTTGTGATCCGGCAGGATCATACACTTCTTTTGTCCATGCTGGATTATGCCAAAGGCGCAAACGCACCAGGTTATTTCCATTCTCTTTAAATATCTGATACGGATCTTTTACAATGTTCAAATCTTTATACACACCATCATGATTTAAAATCTGATTAACATACGAAAGGTCTGATCCAAAGTAAAAATCACCCGGTATCGGAGGCTCCACAATCGGATCAGGTTCATTACTTCCACACGACATTAAAGAAAGTATAAACCAAAAGAATAGACTTGTTATCACGGTCTTCAAATTGAAAAATATATTAGTAAAACAATTTATGAAACGACAAACTTACAGCTTCTCTCCCAAATTAACGCCCTGCATTTCTTCTTGCTTATTAAACGGTTGATTATACAATCGCTTACCGGTAGCTTTAAAGATAGCGTTTGCAATGGCGCCTCCTGTTGGTGGAAGAGCTGGCTCACCTAACCCGGTAGGATCAATGCCATTATTTACAAAATGAACTTCCACTTCGGGCACTTCTTTGAATCGGATCAATCGGTAATTGTTGTAATTTTTTTGTTCAACCGCTCCATCTTTAAATGTAAGATTACCAAAAAGCGCATGGCCCATGCCATCTACAATTCCTCCCTTCACTTGTTGGTACGCACCACTTAAGTTTATCACAATTCCACAATCTGCAGCTGCATAAATTTTCTGAATCATCGGCTTGCCATTCTTCATCGCTACTTCTGCTACTTGTGCAACATATGAGCGATGCGAGAAGTAAACGGAGAATCCCTGGTGAACTTTTTTATTCTTACCCCAGTTGGATTTTTCTTTCGCCAATTCGATTACGCTTTTCATTCGATCAATATCGTATTTGATAGCGCCAACCGGATTCTTTTTAGCTCGCTCTAAAAGATTCAGCCTGAATTGAATTGGATCTTGCTTAGCCTCAACTGCTACCTCATCCAGAAATGCTTGTTCTGCATACGCGAGGAAATTAGTAATGGGTGCGCGCCAGGCTCCTGTAGTGATGGGTGATTTATGTTCGATGGAATCGATCAATAGATTATCTACCGCTCCTGATGGAAAATTATCTTCACGTGTTGGATTGCCTGCATTCATCCCTACTCCTCGTAATTTATAGCCAATCATATTTCCTCCAGCATCTAACGCAGCTTCAAAACGATAACGCACAGCAGGTCGATAACTTCCGCCAGTCATATCATCCTCACGAGTCCAGATTACTTTTACAGGCGCTTTAATTAAAC
Organism: Chryseolinea sp.; assembly: GCA_036787535.1. Taxonomy (GTDB): domain Bacteria; phylum Bacteroidota; class Bacteroidia; order Cytophagales; family Cyclobacteriaceae; genus Chryseolinea. The sequence continues at coordinate 6,197 of DAIQPD010000086.1, read as the reverse complement.
TCGAAAGTTCGGCTGCTTCTAATACGTAATCTGATTTTAGTCTGCGACCGAATCCACCACCCAGGCGCGTGAGTTCAAGCGTGATTTTTTCTGGAGCAATACCTAACAGCTTCGCTGTTTCATTACGCGATATATCAGGTAATTGACAAGGTCCTACTAACTCTACTCCGTCTTCACGCACATGTGCAAAGAAGTTCATGGGTTCCATCGGACTATGCGAAAGAAACGGACATTGGTATTCGCGTGAAATAACTTTTGCTGCTGATTTAAATGCAGCATCAACATCGCCATCTTTTCTTCTTACGGTTGCTTCATTGCTATTGAGCAGTTCCTTAAAAATTTGGTCGTGGTCTGATGTGCTTTCTATGTTACCTTCTTTTTCGTATTCAACCTTCAATACCTTACGCGCCTTGTTAATTTGCCAGGTAGATTTTCCAACGATGGCAACATTGTTTTTAAATGTAACAACATCCACAACTCCACTCATCGCTTTCGCAGCAGTTGAATCAACCGATTTGATTTTTGTTCCAAAAGCCGGAGGTCGTTGAATCATAGCGAACAACATACCTTCACGATAAAAATCTAATCCATAGAGTGGCTTACCCGTAATCATTTCAAGGTTGTCAACATTATGAACTGCTGTACCGATCAGTTTAAAATCTTTTTTGTCTTTGAGTTTTACATCGGCAGGCACTGCAATAGAAGAAGCTTCTGTTGCCAACTCGCCATAGGTAAGTTTCTTTCCACTCGCAACATCAATCACAAAACTATTCTCTGCTTTTAATGAAGCCGCTGAAACGTTCCAGCGTTTAGCAGCTGCTTCCACTAACATCTGTTTCGCGGTAGCACCTGCTTTGCGTAAACGTTCCCATGAATGTGGGATGGCTCCGCTACCTCCAGTGAGTTGGCGTTCAAATTTTTTAGTATCTAAGGCTGCTTGAATTACTTTCACATTCTTCCAATCGGCTTCAAGCTCTTCGGCTACGATCATTGGAAAAGAAGTCTTGATGTTTTGGCCTAATTCAGGATTGGGTGAAAAGATGGTAATGATATTATCGGACGAGATAGAGAGGTAGCTATTAAAGTTTGCATCATCAACCGGTAATGAAGCCGTCTTTAGTACTTTCATTGACGAAGCTTCAGCGTTACTCCAATGAAATCCCAATATCAATCCACCCGTGGCTGTTGTAGCCATCTTCAAAAAATCACGTCTGTTTGTTTTTAATAGTGTTGACATGGCAGTGATTGATTAGTGTTTAGAAGATGCGAGTGTAATAGCTTCATGAATGCGATGATAGGTACCACATCGGCAAATGTTACCATTCATTGCAGTATCGATCTGATCTTTTGTGGGCTTTGGATTCTTTGCCAGCAAAGCTGCAGCTGACATGATTTGCCCCGCCTGACAATAACCACATTGTGGAACATCAACTTCACTCCACGCTTGCTGAACGGGATGATCACCCTTTTCAGAAAGGCCTTCAATGGTCGTAACTTTTCCAACACCGATTGCCGAAACCGGTACCGAACAAGAACGTATGGCATTTCCATTTAGATGAACGGTACACGCGCCACACTGGGCAATACCACATCCATACTTTGTTCCGACTAAACCAAGATGATCGCGCAAAACCCACAACAATGGAGTATCTGCGTCTACATCCGCAGTAAGGGACTTACCGTTAATTTGTAATGTATAGCTAGCCATTTTCTAAGGGATTTATTTTTTAGATATCAAAATACCGAATGAATCGAACTATTAATCTACTAAATAGAATCCTGTCAACGAACTGCTTTTTGATAAGCGGAAGAAATAGTGGTGACTTAAGCCTATCGGTCGGATTTCTTAAAATATACCTTAAAGGTAGTTCCTTCATCCACTATACTTTCCAATTCAATCCTTCCTCCAAAAACAATAATTTGAGTTTTAATTAAGTATAACCCCAATCCTTTGCCCTCCACATGGTTATGGAACTGCTTCAGTAATCATACCCGTTAGCCAAATGCTTATCGTTTTACTTTCAATCTCCAATACAAATAAACAACGATCACATTTTCCAAAACCAGAATCCAAAGTAATGGATTCGTAAAAAATGTTCGGTAGCTACTGGCATTGTACGGAATTTCCACAACCGGTACGGTTATAAATGCATCCAAAAGCAAAGCAGTGGAAACCATCACTAAACCTAATTTGAATCCATTAACATTGCTTACATTTCTATAATATAGAGCAGCACCAAATAAAGACATTGGAATGATGAGTATCCCAATTAAAAATTCTTGTTGAATTTCGGAGTCTTTAATTCCAGGTATAAAACTTAGTAAGGTGAATACAATAAGGACAAGTATCCATACAATACTTCCAGATAAAATAGCGCTTCGTATTTTCATTTTTTTATTTCTTTAATGATTAACTTCTCAATTAGCAGAATTCCATACTCCGGTGACAACAGTCTCCCTTACGTATTCAGTAAAATCTTTCGGTTTCCTTCCAAGTACTTTTTCGATGTCGTTAGTTATACTGGAATTTCTGCCATCTAATACTTGTGTGAAAAGATATTCAGCCAACCAAATGTGATCTTCTGGCACCTGATAATTTCGAAGCATGGTGGTATATTCCAAAATGGTGATCGATTGAAACGCAATGTCTCGCCCGATATGATTTGAAATTTCAGCCACCGCGTGTTTAAAGGTTAAGAGCCGTGGACCCGTTAATTCATATATTTTTCCAACGTGCTCATCGTTTAGTAGCGATTCAACAACAACCTCTGCAATATCACCTGCATCAACAAATGGCTCGAGTGTTTCTCCTTGTGGTAACGCAACATGGCCAACTTGAAGAGGCTCCAGAAAAATACTCTCACTGAAATTCTGATTGAACCAACTCGCTCGTACAATGGTCCAATTTACACCTGAACCCATTACTACTTGCTCGCAAGCCTGAGCTTCCTTTTCTCCTCTTCCGGAAAGTAGAATCATTTTTTTAATGCCTGATCTCACCGCCAGCAATGTAAATTCTTCAATCGTTTTAAGAGCAGCTGGAACAGCAAGATCAGGCTGAAAAGTGATGTAAACCGAATCAATTCCTTTTAATGCGCCATCCCAGGTTTTTTCATTTTCCCAATCAAAAGAGGGATCTTCACTTCTTGATCCTATACGAACAACTTTACCTAGATCCGTTAGTTTGCTCGCTACTCTACGGCCGGTTTTACCTTTACCTCCCAGTACTAAAATCTTTTTTGTTTCCATTTTGTGCATTTTTTGTTAGCACAAAAATGGAAGTAACAGGAGAGAGCGGCTTGTCTGAAAAGGATTGAAATTGGTTTGAAAAGGATTACTTTCTTATCTCGCTTGGTCGCTGACCGAATTTCTTTAGAAAAGCACTTGAAAAGGAACTAATGCTTTCATACCCAACAAGCCCGGCAACTTCCTGAATACTCATGCCACGATGTGTAAGCAACTCATGTGCTTTGTTCAATCGCTCGTGTTGCAAATATTTGAATACCGGAACCCCAAACAATTCCTTGAAACTCTTCTTGAGTTTAAAACTGTTTAGTCCTATTAACTTTGAAAGTTCGCTCAGCGATGGAGGCGCTTCCATATTATTCGAAAGTATTTCTTTGGCCTCGTAGAGTTTATGTCGCTCCGGATTTTTTATTTCAGCACGATGATCTGCCTGTGAAATGATAGCAAAGAAATGAGAGAGTAACTCCATTACCTGACTTCTGATAAACATCATTCTGGTTGTGCCGGTATAAGAAGTAGAGAATATTTTATCAACAGCTGATTGCATATCGGGCGACATATAAAAGATGGGACCTTCAACGTAGTGATCCTGTGGATTGATCAGTTCATGAAGGTATTGAGCAAAGACATCAACCTCCTGCTTCGGTAATGTTTGAATGTTTTTTATAGAAGACACGACACAAATGCACTGTAGTGGTTTTTTACTTGAAATGTTATGAACAAATTGCACCTTACTGTTGGCGCTAAAAGAAAGTGCAATTCCTTTTGTGTTACTGTATTTTTTGGTCTTTTTCCCATAGTGAATATCCAGCTCTACGTTACCGGAACCATAAAATGAAAAACCAATTACCTGATCTTCAAAACCACACTGATCAACAACCTTCTCTTCTGCGATGGACTGTTCGATTAGTACGATGAAGTCGTTAATCTCGACAATATCTCGTGTCATTTGATTTTATTGTTGATGTTTATTCTATCGACTATGACGAATGTACCACCCTTTTATTGCTTGTGTATACGAATACGATATATTGTGAATCAAACGAAACAGGCCCTTTTGAAATTTAAAAAGCAAGACTCATGGAATATACCTACATCAACCCCAAAAGTTTATTCAACAGTACCCAATATGGATTTTCTCAAATGGTAGTATCCAATGCATCCGCAAAACTATTTTATACCTCTGGCCAGGTGGCAATTGATGCAGAGGAAAAAATTGTAGCAAATGATCTTGCTGGTCAAACGCGTGAAGTCCTTTTAAACTTAATTGCAGCTCTTAATGAGGCCGGTGGGAATTTAAAAGACATCATGATGCTGCGAATATATTTTGTTAACAAAGGTGATTTTAAAAATGAAGAAATAGGTATTGTGCTTCGCGAATTTTTTGGAACGGAAAATCCTCCAGCCAGTAGTTGGATTGGCGTACACTCTCTGGCACGACCCGAATTTCTAATTGAGATTGAAGCCTCTGGAGTTCTTTCTTAGTTTCAGGATAAACAATTTTACTTTTGGTTTTTCTCCATAGAAAAATCAATACTCCATCGGTAGCTGGAGATAGTAGCAAGTAAAAGGTGTGCCGCACTGAATACAAATACAGGATAATTCAGTGGCGCATCGGGACTAATGAAGATCGCCATGCAGAGTGCAAAAATCATAGTGAGGATTGAACTGCACAATGCCACTACTCGGATCTTAAAACCAATTATCAAACAGATACCAAATACAATCTCTGCCCCGGTTGCCAAAATTGCCGAGATGTTGGTTAACGCTCTATCAAGAAAAGGAACTAATGTATTGGTGTAGGTAACAAAATTATCCCAGCTACCCCATGCAACACTACCTGATCCAGGAGCACCAAGCCAAGCCATCCCATTCGATCCATAACAGGCCAGATAAAACCAACACCCAGTGCTAATCGAAGAAACAGTTGAGCGTAAGGTCGCAGGTTTTGTATTGATGATTGAGGTGATGAGTTGTTCATAGGTCATTTTGGTTAATACAAGACTACTATGAAATCTACTCTAATGAAAGTCACCTGACAACGAGCTTTCATGAAATGCTTCATTAAAACGATCAACCGATAATTTGATTCAGAATTAAAACACCTATAAGACCGATAATTGAAACGAGGGTTTCCATGAATGTCCACGATCGGAATGTGTCTTTCATTGACAATCCGAAATATTCTTTAAACATCCAGAAGGCGGTATCATTTACGTGCGAGAAAAAAAGACTACCGGCTCCAATTGAAAGTACCATCAAATTAGGATCAACTTTTTCCTGAACCATTAACGGATAAATAATTCCTGCTGCGGTTAGTCCGGCAATCGTAGCAGAGCCAAGGCACAATCGCAAAATAGCCGTGACTACCCATGCTAATAATAAGGGTTGCATTTGCCAACTACTCAAGGCCGCTGCAATTTCTTTGCTTGCTCCGCTGTCAACAAAAATTTGTTTTAAGATGCCCGCACTACCGATGATGAGTAATATCATGGCAATGTCTTTTACAGCATCCGTGTACACTTGCATAATTTCACTAAGTCGCTTTCCTCTTGCTATCCCTAGCGAATAAGTAGCGATGATAATGGTAAGACCCATAACAGCATTCGGTTCGCCCAGAAAAATCAATACCTCTTTTGCAGCGTTATTGTCGCCCATTATTTTTGATAACAATGCTACTAGTGCGATAATAAGAACCGGTAATAAAGAAGATGCGAGACTATTGAAAATACCCGGAAGCTTATCATCAGACAAATCAGAAACAAGATTTACCTTCCCTTCATTTGATTTAATGTTTTTTAAAGTTCTTGAGAAAAGCGGCCCTGCTATTACGATAGCCGGAAGTGCTATGCATATTCCATAAAAAAAAGTGGTTGCCATATTCGCCTTAAACTGCATGACCAATGCCATGGGTGAAGGATGGGGTGGTAAAAATCCATGCATAACAGAGA
>DAIQPD010000085.1:0-16654 GCA_036787535.1 Chryseolinea sp. | reverse complement strand
AAGCTGAGTGTATTTCTTGCCAACTATAAAAATACCTATGGAACTCCGGATTACATGAAGGCTGCTAAAGACTTCACTCAATCAACAAATCACTTGATAACGAAAGGTGCATTCTTAGGTATTACCGGAGCCAAGGTGTATCTCTTGAAAGGAATTACTTTTTTCTTCAGCGTGAATTTTAAAACCTTCAACAACAAAGAAGAAGCGCTGGAGTTTTTAGTTTCCGAATAATTTACCATGTCCAAGTGGCACGTTAATACCCAATGATAAAATAGATTGAACAGAAAAGAAAGTATGCTTAGCTCTTCCTTTTTCGTAAAGCTTCACACTTGTATAATTAACGAACGCTCCGTTAATGCGTGGTTCAAAAAAGAAGTATTTAAAGAAATCGTAGCGAAGCGATACTCCCGCACCGACTACCCAACCCGAGACACGAAATGGCCCATCATTATGATATTGTTCATTGTTTATGGTGATGTATGAGTCAGATTTAGGAATCAAAACTCCGCCACCTAAACTAAAAACAGCACTGAGTTTATGCTGATTGTTTCTTGAACTGAGTAGTTGTTTGCGTTTTAGAATACTGATAAGAAGGTAATTATTTCCATTAGTATGTTCAAAGTGAACGAAGCCGGGAGTGACCAAGGTATCTAAATCATAGTACTGACCATCAATAGTTCCTGTCATCCGCATTACTTGATTGTCAGTTACCACATATTTTAAATGGTTCCATGCAACCTCAATACCCAAGTCATTTTTATCATTAAAGAAGTAGCCAAAGTTAAATGCATATTGAGGTACAGTAGGAGCGGTTTTGAAGAAATCATTCATGTCCAGCTTATCGTGCGCCTTAGCTTTACGAAATTTGAAATCGTAGTGTGGCACGCCAGGCGTTTCAATGTCCTTAAACTGAATAGTGCTGGTTGTGTAAGCATCTCGGTGATACCCCCAGTTGACAAAGAATGTTCCGTGGAGCTTTTTCTTTTCTGTTGAAGTAGTTGATTCTTGTTGTTGAGCCAGGGCGGGGAGACTAACCAGTAAACACAACGTGGCCAGGAGCAATATGGATTTCTTCATTTATGAATAGAACTCTTTTTTAATCTGTTAAAAGCGATGCGAATTAACAAGAATTCTATGTTTAAAAGAAATACCCCTTGTTAGAAAAACTTTACCACTATACGAATGGTAACGAATAGATAACCTAATTGTTACCGACTAATTACTCCCGAGCCGACTAATTCATCATCTTTATACCAAGCTGCAAATTGCCCTGGTGTAATACTCTTTTGAGGTTGTTCGAATATAATATAAAGTCCAGTCTCTGTTTTGTGAAGTGTACACGAAACAAGCGGTTGCCGGTAACGTATGCGTGCCACATAATTTGCTGTATCTCCAACTTTTAGTTGAAGATCATTTCGGATCCAATGCTCATCTTCATTAGGTATGAATAATCCTTTTCGATACAAGCCTGGGTGGTCTTCACCTTTGCCCGTATAAATAGTGTTCGTTGTTGTGTCAGTACCAATGATGAACAAAGGTTTATCACTTCCGCCAATTTGCAAACCTTTGCGCTGGCCTATGGTATAATAGTGGGCCCCACGATGTTCGCCAATTACATTACCTAACTCTGGCTGAAGATTGAATGGCTCGGATAGATGTTCAAGATCGTCATCAGCTACAAATCCGTTCTTAAAAACAGAAGCTTCAGCCGGGATATCAACAACATTTCCTTTTTTTGGTTGAAGACGCTGTTGTAAGAAATCAGGTAAATGTACTTTGCCAATAAAGCATAAGCCTTGAGAATCTTTTTTCTCGGCAGTGATTAATCCGTTTTCTTTGGCGATTGCTCTAACCTCAGGTTTCAATAATTCACCAATTGGAAATAATGCTTTTGATAGCTGTGCCTGATTCAGTTGACACAAGAAATAGCTTTGATCTTTATTTGGGTCTTTTCCGGAAAGCAATTGAAAAACTTTTTGACCGTCCTTTTCAATTTCTCCTTTTCGACAATAATGTCCTGTAGCAACAAAGTCTGCTCCGAGTTTAAGCGCTGCTTCAAGAAACACATCAAATTTTATTTCACGATTACAAAGCACATCAGGGTTCGGAGTTCTTCCGTTTTGATATTCGGTGAACATATAATCGACAATGCGCTCTTTGTATTCGTTGCTCAGATCGATCGCTTGAAAAGGTATGTTAAGATGCTGAGCAACAATCATAGCATCATTACTATCGTCTAACCACGGACATTCATCACTGATGGTAACAGAGTCATCATGCCAGTTCTTCATGAACATACCAATCACTTCATAGCCTTGTTCTTTTAACAAGAACGCAGCCACGCTTGAATCAACTCCACCGGATAAACCAACAACAACTCGCTTCATATTCTGATTCAATCCTCTTTTCGTGAAGGATTGAAATTATTTAGTTCTTAGAAGATAAATTCTCACTTAAAAGTTCATTCACGATTTCGTTGAATCGTTGTTTGAACTGATCATAATAAATACCTGTGCCAGGTCCGCTAAATCCGGTGTGGATATGTTTAACACTTCCATCTTTTCCGATGAAGATTGTAGTAGGGAAAGCAACCACCCGATTTAGCATAGGTAATGTTTCCCCTGCTTTATCCTTATCATTTGTTCCGGCAATAACGAAGGAATAATTTACACCTAATTTTTCAGTCATTTTTTTGACACGACCACTCGCATATGTAAAGTCATCTTTTCGTTCGTATGCTAAACCAATAATTTCCACACCTCTGTCTTTATTTTCATCATACCATGAAGTAAGAAATTTTGTTTCGTCCATACAGTTTGGACACCATGTTCCGGAGAGTTGAAGAATCAACACTTTATTTTTGAATGCTTCATCTGACGGACTTACTTTCTTTCCATTCAGATCCGGAAAACTAAAATCAATTTTCGAATAACCTTCTTTCAAAAATGTTAACTTCTCAACATCTTCCAAAGCAGCGTTATCATTTTTTGCAGCAACCCATTTTTCATATCCGGTTTTACCTGACCAGTATTCTCCAACAAGCGTTGAGTCGTTTTCTTTTGTTGCTTCAAAAACGTACGCATGATTTCCATCGAACGTGCTGAGGAATAATTTTCCATCAATGACATTACCTTGTAGGTATCGATAATCACCGGTTGGATTTAGGAACGTTCCTTCTACTTTATCTTTATCCTGATTAAAAATCCCAACGGATTGAATTGTATCTGTTTTCGAAGTGAACGTAACCGAATACTTTCCAGTGAAATCTACTGAACCCGTATTGGTTGAATCAAATCGAAATGTTTGTCCGAAAGTTGCTTTGAAAGGTATTCTATAATGCTTCTCGTAGTTCTTAATGTAAAAACCACTTAAGCCATCTTCTGTTATTCTGGCTTTTAGCTCTGCGTCAAAAATATGCAGCGTAAAAACAACCGAGTCCTGATCGAAAGTAATTTCATCCAACAAGAGCTTTTCAGATCCATTGATGATGGAAGCGTCATATCCGCCTTGAGCGTCCTTACTTACCTCAAAGTTAAAAGGTAAATCGTGACCTTGAATATCAATAACGCCACGCCAGGTTCCGGTCTTTAACTCCGGTTTTGTTGAACATCCCAGCAAAATCAATCCCACTGCAATTACTACGATTAACCTCATTACTTTTGACGAATTAGAATGTGAACCAGAAAAACCGTGCAAGGTAAAGAATTGTTCCGTTGCCGTTATCGGTTATCTGTTATCTGTTAATCGTTATCCGTTAATTTGTCAGGGCACATCCAGCACATCTGCTCACACACACGATTAACTATTAACTGATAACGATTAACGACCGCCATGCTTCACAACATTAAGGTAATTGAACTCGCCTCCGTACTGGCCGGCCCAAGTGTAGGGCAGTTTTTTGCCGAGCTGGGCGCGGACGTTATTAAAATAGAAAACCTCAAGACTCGAGGAGATGTGACCCGAAGCTGGAAAGGAAGTGGAGAACAAACGGATGAAAGGTCGGCCTATTTCTGTTCTGTAAATTGGGGCAAACGCTCTCTGGCGGTTGACTTAACTAAAAAAGAAGGCAGAGAAATCATACATAAACTGGTAACTCAAGCTGATATTGTTATCGCCAGTTATAAGCCAGGTGATGCTGAAAAGCTCGAAATGGATTATAATAGCTTATCCAAGTTGAATCCCAAACTGATTTATGGGCAGATTACTGGCTATGGTTCTGACAATCCGAGAGTAGGATACGATGCTATCATTCAGGCTGAAGCCGGATTTATGCAAATGAATGGAGAGCAAGGTGGGGCTTCTTTAAAAATGCCGGTCGCTTTGATCGATGTTTTGGCCGGACATCATTTAAAAGAGGGTGTGTTGCTAGCGATGATTCAATTAGTAAAGACTGGAAAGGGCAGTTTTGTGGAGGTATCCTTGATTCAGGCTGCCATTTCATCATTGGTTAATCAGGCAACAAACTGGCTGATAGCCGGAAAATTGCCTCAGAAGAAAGGTTCCGCGCATCCTAACATTGCGCCATACGGGGATGTCTTTATCACAGAAGATGGTCAGGAAGTATTGTTAGCGGTAGGCAGCGACCGACAGTTTATAGATTTATGCCAACTATTAGAAGTTGGCGAAATAGTGTTGGACTCAAAATTTTCAACCAATCAATCACGAGTTGATAACCGAAAGGAGCTTAATCAAATCATCCAGAAGCAAATAGGGCGCTTACTTGCTGACACGATTATAGTGGATCTCAACAAAGCCAAAATCCCGGCAGGAAGAATTCAAAGTCTAAAACAGGTATTCGAAATGCATGAGGCAAAAGAGCTTTTGATCCGGTCATCCGATCGAATCGGAGTAAAAAGCTATGTTGCTAGTACAGGATTTACATTAAATCAGGAAAATATCCCCCACATTTCCCCACCGCCAAAGTTCGGAGAACATACTAATCAAATTCTCTCGACACACCTTCAATTGAGCCCGGAAGCCATGAAAAACCTATCCGATAACGGCATCATAATCTAAATTCAATTCTTAACAATTCCTTAAAAGTGTCTCTTAACAGCCATTTTCGGCTAGTTATTGATAAAAAATGTAAAAAAGTGGGGTAAAGTGGTGTAAAGTGGAATAATCTATCTATGTTTGTTTAAGGGGAAAAAGACAACCACTACGTCTATGACTTTCTTCACTAGTGAATATGAGAGTAAGCTCGATGCCAAAGGCAGATTAGTTCTTCCTTCCAGGATAAAAGCGCAGTTACCTGAAGGTGATAGCCAAGAGCTGGTCATCCGCAGGGGCTTCGAGCAATGCCTTATTATTTACCCTATGGTGGAGTTCAAAAAGGTTTTCTCAAAAATTTCTGGATTAAGTGAGTTCAACGAGGAGTATCGCAAGCTCCAGCGGAATTTTTTATCGGGGGTAGTTACGGTTGAGTTGGACAGCAACGGCCGTTTTCTGATTCCGAAAAACATGCTGGCTTTTGCGCAAATCGATAAGGATGCAGTCCTGGTTGGTTTGGGTAGTAAAGTTGAACTCTGGAATCCTTCGATTTACGAGAAACACCAAATCAATGATCCGGGTGAATTGTCGAAGCTGGCTGAAAAGTATTTGAATGAGTAGGGTGTATGGCTTCTAGCTATCACAATCCTGTAATGCTCACTGAATGCATTGAAGCATTGAACATAAATCCTGAAGGCATCTATGTAGATGTAACCTTCGGGGGTGGTGGTCACAGTTTAAAAATTCTTGAGCATTTGAAAGATGGTCGTTTGATTTCTTTCGATCAGGATGAAGATGCTAAGCGACAGGCAGAAAATATTTCGAGTCGTTCTTTTACATTTTGTCAGGCCAACTTCATGTACATGAAAAAGTATTTGAAGTTAAATGGTGTAACGAAAGTGGATGGTGTGTTGGCTGATCTCGGTGTCTCATCGCATCAGATCGATTCGCCAGAGCGCGGGTTTTCTACTCGATTCGATGGCCCATTGGATATGCGGATGGATAAAAACATTTCGTTAACAGCCGCGAAGGTATTGAATGAATACAGCGAAGAGGAATTGCATAAACTCTTTGGCATGTATGGAGAGTTAAAAAATGCCAAGACTGCTGCTCGATTAATAACACAGCAGCGCGTAAATAAAAGTATTGAACGCACTGAAGATTTAAAGAACGTACTCCAGCCGATTACTCCACGAGGCAAGGAGAATAAATATTTCGCCCAGGTGTTTCAGGCACTTCGTATCGAGGTTAACCAAGAGATGAAGGCACTTGAAAATTTTTTGCACCAATGTGGCGAAGTGATGGAGACAGGAGGAAGATTAGTAGTGATGTCGTATCATTCTCTGGAAGACAGAATGGTGAAGAACTACATCAACAAAGGAAAGGTATTCGGTGAGGTAGACAAAGATTTTTTTGGAAACCAAATCAAACCATTCGAAGCCATCAGTCGCAAGCCGATTGAAGCTTCGGAAGAAGAGGTAGCAGAAAACAAAAGGGCACGCAGTGCGAAATTGAGAATCGCTGAGAAGATAATAGTAAAAGATATAAAGCAGTAAGTAGAAGTTTATGAAGATGGAAAAAATAATTGAACGTGCTACGAATGAACAACGTCCATCGGTTAAGGAAAAGATGACGGAGAACAAGTTCAAAATTAATCCAATCAAAAGTACAGGCAACTCCTCTGGAGCTGGATTTTTTTCTGGTATTGAAAAGCGCTTAAAACTTGAAAGTTATTTCGAAGAGGGATTTCCAACTCAGCATTTGCCAAAAATTCTTTTTGCCATGTTGTTGAGTCTACTCTATATAAGTAATACACACTATGCTGAGAAGACGGTAAGAGAAATAAATTCGATTCATGCAGAAGTGGAAGATTTACGTGCTGATTACACAACACTAAAATCTGACCTGATGTTTGCGAGCAAGCAATCTGAAGTTGCCAGAAAAGTAAAGGCATTGGGTTTGAAGGAAAGTTTAAGACCACCGTATAAAATATCAGTAGAGAAGGGTGAATATTAAGAGATCCATATTATTACGCGTTCGCGTTGCATTTCTTTTTGTAGTGCTGTTTGCTATTGCTGTTGTTGTAAAGACCGGCCACATTCACTTTGTGCAAGGTAAGAAGTGGGCTGAGATGGGCGACCGTATTTCATTTGCCAATATGCGCGTAAAAGCTACGCGAGGTAATATCTATTCCGACAACGGAAGTCTCCTTGCTACATCATTACCGTTTTACAAAATTGCTTTTGATGCGACACTTCCAAAGGATGAAGTATTTAAGAAAGGAGTGGATTCATTGGCATATCATCTTTCCCGATTCTTTAAGGATAAAACAAAAACCGATTATAAGCGGATGATGATTGATGCGCGTGCATCAGGCAAGCAATACATTATTTTAAGTCGCAAGCAGATTGATTTTCAGGATAAGAAGATCATGATGGATTGGCCTATTTTCCGTGAAGGCAGATTGCGTGGAGGAGCTATATTCGAAAAGATGGATGTTCGTTACCGTCCTTTTTCAAACCTAAGCAGAAGAACCATTGGTTTTATTAACGAGAATGATAAAGGTGCTGGTATCGAATACAGTTTCGATGCACAGCTTGGTGGACAAGATGGTTATGCTTACTATCAAAAAATTGCGGGTGGAATTTGGAAACCAATCTTTGATGCGAACAATGTAAAAGCAATCGATGGACTTGATGTTCAAACCACATTGGACATTAATCTTCAGGATGTTGCTGAGACTGCTTTGCATAAGGCCATGTCACAGCACAATGCTGATGATGGTTTAGTGGTAGTAATGGAAGTTGAAACCGGGGAGATCAAAGCAATATCAAATCTGAGTAGTGATGGTCACGGAAATTTTAGTGAGAAGTTCAACTTCGTTACAGGTGCTCTTTTTGAACCCGGATCTACATTCAAATTGGTGACGATGATTGCTTTGTTGGAAGATTCTGACATGGAACTTTCTGATAGTGTTCAAACCGGAAATGGTGAATTTACTTTCTATAACAAAACCGTTCGCGATCACGAAGATCATGGATTAGGAAAAGTTTCTGTACAAACTGCATTCGAACATTCTTCTAACGTGGCCATGGCAAAACTTGCCGATAAACATTTTGGATTACATCCTCAAAAATTTGTTGATCATATAGATCGTTTAAAGTTGTCTCAAAAACTGGGCATTCAGATTCAAGGTGAGTTGGAACCTAAAGTAAGACGTCCGGGTGATAAAGGTTGGAGCGGTATCAGTTTGCCATGGATGGCATATGGATATGGACTTGAAATTTCTCCCTTGCATACATTAACATTATACAATGCTGTTGCGAACAATGGCAAGATGATCAAGCCTGTCTTTATTAAATCGATAAACAAAGCAGACGAAGAAGAGAAAGCATTTGAGACAGAAGTAATCAATTCAAAAATCTGTTCCAGCAAAACACTTGATAAACTCAAACTTCTCTTAGAAGGGGTGGTTGAAAACGGAACGGCAAAAAATATTAAGGGCACACATTATCGTATTGCAGGAAAAACAGGCACAGCTCAAATATTAGAACACGGACATTACACCAAAAAATACATCACTTCATTTGTTGGTTACTTCCCGGCACATGCTCCTAAGTATAGTGCAATGGTATTGATCAAAAACCCAAGAGGTTGGTATCAGTATGGAAGTAATGTTGCTGCTCCGGTATTCAAAGAGATTGCGGATAACATCTACGCGCGCGACATCAATCTTCATCAACCGATGGACGTAAAGAAATTTGCAGACATGGAAGTATTACCTGTTATCAAAGGTGGAAACCAGCAAGAGTTAACCATGTTGTGCAATGAGTTAGGAATATCCACGCATTCTCAAACGGAGGAAGAATGGGTTCGTTCTTCACGTAGTGGTTCTGGTGTTGACTGGAAAAAAGGAACGGTAGGAAAAAATGTTGTACCCAATGTATCAGGTATGACCTTTCGGGATGCGATTTACCTATTGGAGAAATCAGGCTTACGTGTTTTTTACGAAGGCAAAGGAAGAGTAAAAGATCAATCCTTAACAGCCGGATCGCGCATGACAAAAGGTGACAGAATTTATTTAAGACTTGGATAAAACTTGATTGGTAATACGATTAACGATTAACAAATAACGGACAACGAAACACGTGCTTGAACTAAAAGACATATTGTACAAAGTATCCCTTACCTCTGGCTATGGCAACATGTCTGTGGAGGTAAAAGGCATTTGCTTTGACTCTAGAAAAGTTCAAACTGGGTTTTTGTTTGTGGCGGTAAAAGGTACTCAGTCCGATGGCCATGGGTTTATCAATAAAGCGATAGAACTTGGTGCGACTGCGATTGTCTGTGAAACATTGCCGGAAAGCATTAACGAAAATCTTTCGTACGTAACGGTTAAGAACAGTGCACATGCCCTTGGCATTATCGCTGCTAATTTTTTCGGCAATCCATCAGAACAACTCAAGCTTGTTGGAGTAACCGGAACGAACGGAAAGACAACAACAGCAACTTTGCTATACCAGCTGTTTAGCAGGTTAAGCTATCGGGTTGGTTTAATATCAACAGTTGAGAATAGAATTGTTGACGATGTGATTCCATCGACACATACAACTCCTGATCCAATTCAGTTAAATGAATTATTGAAAAAGATGTTGGGCACAGGTTGTCAATATGTATTCATGGAGGTGAGCTCACACGCCATCGATCAGGATCGTATTGCAGGATTGAGTTTTGTGGGAGGAGTTTTTACAAACATCACCCACGATCACCTCGACTATCATAAAACATTTGAGAACTACATTAAAGCAAAGAAGAAATTTTTTGACGAATTGAAAAGCGATGCTTTTGCATTAGTAAATGCAGATGATAAACGCGGCATGGTGATGATGCAAAACACCAAAGCCACCAAATATACTTTCGGGCTAAAGAAGATGGTGGACTTCAAAGGTAAAATCATTACCAACTCCATTGAAGGTTTGGAAGTTGAAATTGCAACCAAGAGCGTTTGGTTCAGAATGATTGGAGACTTTAATGCCTACAACTTACTTGGTGTATATGGTGCGGCAGTTTTACTAGGAGAGGATTCAGACGAAGTGTTAACACAGCTTTCATCATTAAAAGGTGCTGAAGGTAGGTTTGAATTAGTAATACCTGGTGCAAAAGTTACCATCATTGTTGACTATGCACATACTCCTGATGCATTAAAGAATGTTTTAGAGACCATCGCGCAATTTAGAACAGGTAATGAGCAAGTGATTACTGTTGTAGGATGTGGCGGCAATCGTGATAAAACGAAACGTCCACTAATGGCTTCAATAGCTTGCCGGTTTAGTGACAAAATAGTGCTGACATCTGATAATCCGCGTGACGAAGATGCAATGGAAATTATCAAAGAAATGCAAACAGGTGTGATGCCAACAGAAGCGCGAAAGACGTTGGTGATTGCTGATCGCGAAGAAGCAATTAAGACGGCTTGCATGATGGCGAAAGAGAAAGACATTATTCTCATTGCCGGAAAGGGGCATGAAACATATCAGGAAATAAAAGGAGTGAAGCATCCTTTTGACGATAGAGAAGTAGCAAAACGAATGATAACACTGATGAATAATTAAGAGTAGAAATGTTATACTACTTATTCAACTATCTTGACACAATGGACATACCTGGAGCAGGTGTGTTTCAATATATTTCATTCCGTGCGGGTGTTGCAGCATTTCTATCTTTATTGATTACCATTTTCTTTGGTAAAAACCTGATTAATATTCTTCGTAAAAAGCAAGTTGGTGAAGATATCCGTGACCTCGGACTTGAAGGTCAGATTCAGAAGAAAGGAACACCAACTATGGGTGGTCTCATTATTATAGCGGCAATCCTTATTCCTACATTGTTGCTGGCGAAATTAGATAACGTATACATAATTCTATTAATCACTTCTACTATTTGGTTAGGACTGATTGGATTTCTGGATGATTATATTAAAGTCTTCCGCAAGAACAAAGACGGGTTAGCTGGTAAATTTAAAATTGTAGGACAAGTTGGATTGGGATTGATCGTTGGACTAACACTTTACTTCAATGATAATGTAATCGTTCGGGAAGTCAGCCCATCATCGCTAACCTTTGCGAGTATCCAGATGGAGGACTTGCAAGAGAACTTTGATACAAAAGTGGAGTATAAAGATGTGAAGTCTACCAAGACTACCTTTCCATTCCTGAAGAATAGTGAGTTAGACTACAGCAAAATTCTTCCTATTCCAAAGGAATATACATGGATTGTGTATGTATTGGTTGTGATCGTAATTATTACAGCAGTATCAAATGGAGCAAACATTACGGATGGTATTGATGGTTTGGCTGCTGGCACCTCCGGTATCATTGCATTAACACTTGCCATTTTTGCTTACCTCTCTGGTCGCATTGACTTTAGTAGCTACCTCAACATCATGTACATTCCAAATCTGGGTGAACTGGTAATTTTTTGTACAGCATTAGTAGGTGCTTGTCTTGGCTTCTTGTGGTACAACTCATACCCCGCTCAGGTTTTCATGGGCGATACCGGAAGCTTAACCTTGGGAGGTCTTATAGCAGTTTTGGCATTCGCAGTTAGAAAAGAATTAATGATTCCACTGCTCTGCGGAATTTTTCTTGTTGAAAACCTTTCGGTAATCATACAGGTATTTTATTTCAAGTACACCAGGAAGAAGTATGGTGAAGGCAGAAGGATTTTTTTAATGTCCCCTCTTCATCATCATTATCAAAAGAAGAATATCCATGAAGCAAAAATTGTTTCCCGCTTCTGGATTGTAGGAATATTATTGGCAATCCTAACATTGGCAACACTAAAATTAAGATGAGCGATCGGATCATCATATTGGGCGGAGGAGAAAGCGGAACGGGAGCAGCATTGCTCGCGAAAGGGAAGGGCTACGATGTATTCGTTTCAGATCAAGGACTTATTAAAGAAAAATACAAGGCTGAACTTACTCAAAACAATATTTCATTTGAAGAAGGCCAGCATACACCCGAGAATATTTTAAACGGAACGATTGTCATTAAAAGCCCAGGTATTCCGGATAAGACAGAGATAATCAAGAAGATTAAAGCAGCTGGTATTTCAATTATTGATGAAATCGAATTTGCATTCCTTCATACGACCGCTAAGGTAATTGCAATAACCGGAACAAATGGTAAGACGACAACAACACTGCTTACCTATCACTTGATGAAGAGTGCTGGTTTTAATGTTGGTCTTGCAGGCAATGTTGGTTTCAGCATGGCACGTCAGGTGGCACAGCAAAAATTGGATTGGTTCGTATTAGAGGTTAGTAGTTTTCAATTGGATGGAATAAAATCATTCAAACCTGAAGTTGCCATTCTATTGAACATCACGCCCGATCATTTGGATCGATATGAATACAACATGCAGAACTACATTGATTCGAAGTTCAGCATTATTAAAAATATGACTGGTGCCCAGCATTTCATTTATTATGCTGACGATGATGTAATCGCTAAAGAATTAAGCAAGAGTAAAGTAACGCCAAAGCAACTATCTGTTTCTCTGAAAAGTGAATCATCATCACCTCTGAAATTTGATGGAGAGAAGATGAACTTCAATTTAGCAGACAAGTTCAGCATCAAACAATCAGAAACAACATTGAATGGTCCACACAATTTGATTAACACCATGGCTGCAGTATCCGCAGCTTCAATTGCTGGTGTTAGTTTAAATTCAATCAAGGAAGGATTAAAGACTTTCAAGAATGCACCGCACCGTCTGGAATTGGTTGCAACGATTAATGGAATTGAATTCATTAATGATTCAAAAGCCACCAATGTAGATTCTGTTGTATATGCATTAGGTAGCTATGAAAAACCGTTGGTGTGGATTGCAGGTGGAGTGGATAAAGGAAATGATTACAACATCATTAAAGACGCTGTCAGGAAAAAGGCTCGTGCCTTGATTTGCCTGGGCAAGGAGAACGACAAATTAAAGAAAGCATTTGGCGATGTTGTTCAAACAATAAAAGAAACACAGAGCGTACACGAGTTGGTACGCATCGCGTTGCAGGTGGCAGAAGCAGGTGATGTAGTTCAATTATCTCCAGCTTGCGCAAGCTTTGATCTCTTTAAGAACTATGAAGATAGAGGAGATCAGTTTAGAAAAGAAGTACTCGAATTGAAGAAAGAAGTAGAAGGACATTTAGTATGAACAAATTCAAAGAATGGATTGACAAAAACTTACAAGGCGATCGCGTGATCTGGGCCGTTGTATTTGCGCTTTCGCTGATAAGTATTTTGGTGGTTTACAGTTCGATTGGTACGTTGGCTTTTAAAAGAACGAGTAGTCCGGAGAGCATTCTTATCAAACATACCTTTACTGTTATCGTAGGTTTGGCTGCGATGTGGTTTGCTCATAGAGTAGACTATCGTTACTACTCCAAGCTTTCCAAGTTTGCATTATGGATCAGCATTCCATTGTTGATTTACACTTTTACTAGCGGTGTTTCATTAAACGAAGCTGCCCGTTGGATCGAGGTTCCTTTTGTTGGTTCTTTTCAACCATCTGATTTTGCAAGCTTGGCTTTGATTGTAAATCTGGCAAGTATGCTTTCCAAGCGTCAGCAAAATATTGATGACATAAAAGAATCACTGATACCTATATTGTTTTGGTGTGGTGTTATCTGCGGTTTGATTGCACTAACAAACTTATCAACAGCAATTCTCCTCCTCATTACCTGCATGCTCATAATGTTTATCGGTCGTGTACCAACAAAGTATTTGGCCATGTTAGTATTTGTAGGTATTCTCTTCGGATCATTAGCAGTTGTATTTGGATCGCGTGGAGAGACAGCAAAGAATAGAATTCTGAGTTTTGTAAATGGATCGGAGCTTCCCTTTCAGGCAAAGCATGCTCGGATAGCGGTTGCAACGGGTGGTGTTTTCGGAAAAGGTCCTGGCAACAGTGACCAACGAAATATTTTACCTCATCCATATTCTGATTTTGTGTATGCCATCATCATTGAAGAATATGGAATGATAGGTGGTGTCGTTGTTCTGATGCTGTATTTAATTCTGCTCCATCGCGGAATGAAGGCAGCGTATAATAGTGAACGCGCATTTGGCGGTTTACTTTCTGCAGGACTTAGTTTCGATTTGGTCTGTCAGGCAATGATAAACATGGGTGTTGTTGTTGGACTTGGTCCGATAACGGGCCA
Source organism: Chryseolinea sp. (assembly GCA_036787535.1). Taxonomy (GTDB): domain Bacteria; phylum Bacteroidota; class Bacteroidia; order Cytophagales; family Cyclobacteriaceae; genus Chryseolinea. The sequence goes on along the minus strand of DAIQPD010000085.1, from coordinate 2,448 downwards.
ACCGCTGCCATTGATTTCCATGGGAGGAACATCGATGGTCTTCACCGGGTTAGCGATAGGTATTGTTCTTAGCGTAAGCCGAGGCGAACAGGATCAGGCATGGCAACAATCTACAGGATCGGAGAAAGAAAATAGAAACGTAACTGCGAAGGCAGCATAAGGATGAAAATGGAATATAGAATAGAGAATTTAGAATTTAGTTTGAGCGGTATAATTAATGAGATCGTCCAACTTTCTATTGCTTTCAATATTCTATCTCCTAAATGCTATATTCTAAATTCTACTTCTAACATTTTAAATCCTTGACGCAAACTCAACCATATCGAATCATCATTAGCGGAGGAGGCACCGGTGGACATATTTTCCCAGCCATTGCTATCGCGAATGAATTTCGTGAGCGCCATCCGGATGCTCAGATATTATTCATTGGTGCTGAAGGCAAGATGGAAATGACTCGGGTTCCTGAAGCGGGTTATAAAATTGTTGGATTGTGGATTAGTGGTTTGCAACGTAAGCTTACCTTATCTAACCTATTATTTCCGGTGAAGCTTGCTGTAAGTTTTATCCGCGCGCGTAAAATTGTAAAGGAGTATAAGCCTCACGCTGTGATCGGAACAGGTGGTTACGCCAGTGGACCAATCATGTTGGCAGCAACACGGTTTAATTTTCCAACCCTTGTTCAGGAACAAAACTCTTTTGCAGGATTAGCAAACAAGCAAGTGGCTGATCGGGTAACACGGGTATGTGTGGCCTATGAAGGAATGGAAAAATATTTCCCGAAGGAGAAGGTAATCCTTACCGGCAATCCAGTCCGTAAAGATATTTTAAGCGTAATTGAGAAACGTGAAAAGGCATTGTCACATTTTGGGTTTGACAACAATGTAAAGACGCTTTTGATTATTGGAGGAAGTCTGGGTGCAAGAACCATCAACGAAAGTATTCTGGCCAACATGACAAAGCTGGTTGATGCTAATATTCAAATGATCTGGCAAACAGGTAAAGGATATTTTGAATTGATGAAGGTGCAGCTGGAGAAATATGATTTAAGAAAAATCCGCGTGCAGGACTTTGTTCGTGAAATGGATTTGGCTTATGCTGCTGCGGATGTGGTGATATCACGCTCCGGTGCATTGGCTGTTTCTGAATTATGTATTGCCAATAAGCCTTGCATCCTTGTTCCATCACCAAATGTGGCAGAAGATCACCAGACCAAAAATGCAATGGCACTGGTCAATAAAGAAGCTGCCATCATGATCACAGATAAGGAGGCAAAAGATAAATTGGTTGATGCGGCACTTCAATTGTTATTTGATGAACAGCGCTGTAATAAGTTAAGCGCAAATATTGCAGAACTCGCCAGACCAAATGCAACACAAGATATTGTAGACGAAATCGAACGACTGATCGGAGAACGAGCAACTTCCAGTATTGGAAGTTCTGCTGTGAAGAGTGCAAGTGTAAATGGGAGCCAGGTTCAGTTTAAAGGAGTGCAATACAAATTAATGAAAAGCTAAAAGTGAAGATAGAACAATACGATAACGTTTATTTCTTGGGCATCGGTGGTATCGGTATGAGTGCTCTTGCGCGTTGGTTCATGAAAAAAGGACTGAAGGTTTCGGGCTATGATCGCACTTCAACAACATTGACTACTGAATTGGAAAAGGAGGGAATGGTAATTCACTTTGAAGATCGTGTTGAATTGATTTCAAAAGAAGTAATTGATCAAAAGGAAAAGACGTTGGTTGTTTTCACACCAGCTATTCCTAAAGATCACAAAGAGCACAATTACCTCAAGGATAATGGATATACTATTCTGAAACGGTCAGAAGTATTAGGACTGATTACCAAAGGTTACAAAACGATTGGAGTTGCAGGTACACATGGAAAGACAACAACATCTTCCATGGTAGCACATATTCTTCATGTTGCTGGAAAAAACATGGTAGGATTTCTTGGAGGCATCACTACAAACTACCAATCGAATTTGGTGATGCAAGGTGAGATCAATGAAAAAACAATTGTAGTAGTAGAGACGAAGGAATGAACGATCAAACTCATCGGCCTCGGCAACAACCAATTGCGAATCATTTTGAGGGAGCACCAAATTTGAACCAAAGTTCCGAGAAATGCCTCCCAAAAAAGCGCCAGCCAACAGGTTCCCTGCGTGCAACAAATGCGTCGTCATGGTTGATACCGACGTTTTACCGTGTGTTCCTGCAACTGCCAAACATGTTTTTCCTTGGGTTAAAAAGCCCAACAGTTCACTCCTTTTTACGATTGTGAATCCCTTCTCTATCAAATAAATGAGTTCAGCATGGTTTGCAGGAACTGCAGGCGTACGAACCACTAGGGTATTGGTGGGTGTAAAAGATGCGGGAATAGCCTGAATATCTTCAGTATAATGTATATCAATCCCTTCGGCGGAAAGTTCACGGGTCAAATCGGTTT
>DAIQPD010000312.1:0-3369 GCA_036787535.1 Chryseolinea sp. | reverse complement strand
GTCCGTAAGGAGCTCCATGAGATATGAAATGCATTCATCTTTTGATGTGTGCAAAAGAAGCTCTGCGGCATAATGACGGTCATTCGCACTGGTTGATCGCGTCAACCGCATAATTCTAGTCTTTGTTATATCTCCGCCATTATCTAAAATCATCTGAAGATCAATCTTACTAAGAACATTTTTCTCTTCGCCTTCAACCTTGGATTTATCCAATCGAATAACATATTGATCAGATACCGACAACCCCTTTAGCTCATTCATTTTTTCCTGGGCATAATGGCGCGTAGCCTCGTCCTCATTTTTCATCATGCTGTTAATCCAAACGGGTACCTGAGCTGCATTAATTTTCTCTAAGAGCTTGTAAGAGAATACAGCCTTATATGATGAAGGTGTGTTTAAAAAACTCTCTAATTTCTTTGTTACCAAGGCAAATCCTTTCTCCAGTTTTTCTTGTTCACCATCAGAACTTTCAAGCTTTAATCTGATTTTGCCCCGGTAGCCATTATACATATTGGAGACAACAATGAAATAAATTCCTGCCATGACCAACATCAAAATCGAAATATGAATAGCATTGAAAGATGGAAGTAATGCTAACAGAAAGATTGCCAATCCAGCTAAAAGTCTTGAACCTTCATTTACCAAACCCTCCACCTTCGCCTGGATATTAAATCGAATCCGTCCATCAAGGGGAATAAAGAATAATTTAAAGACAGGATTTTCTATTGAATCACGTAGGGTCCAGTTAAAGAGTCGGCTTAGGGCAACAAATAAAAAGAAGTATATAAAACCGAATGGAGAAATAGCTTTATCAAATCCCATCAGACTTCCACTGATAATCGATCCCAGGGAAAAAATAGCGACAACAATAGGTAGAATGAAAAGCGAAATCTTCAATCCATAATTGCTGATGATCTTCTGATTGACAAACGTCTGCATGATTAAACTAATACCATAAACCGCCCCAATAAAAAAGGAGTTGAAATTGGTTAGGTCACGTTCGTTTGGATATTGGGCTGTTACAATCTGCTGAAAAGAATACTGACTAAATACAAACATGAACATCGATACCATCAAAAACATGGATAATGTTAGTATGTATCGATCTGTAAAAATCTTACCTACGCTTGCCTCCTTACGGATAGCCCTGCTGAATTCCTTCGGATTATTTTTAGATAAGGAAAAGGAGGATGAGATGACAACAAACAGAATGGACACAATGGTAATGCTTATAGCGCAAAGCAAAAGGTAATTCGAAGTATCAGGAACTATTTTTGTTGTGAATGGGATGATGATTAAGGTAGCCAATATAGCGGCTATCAATTGCCCTGTATCGATCCAACCAATAATGCGTTTTGATTGTTTGAAATTAAAAAGCCTTCCAAAAATTCCCCAAAAGCTAAGCAAAAGTACAGCGGTAATTGGGCCTGACATGCAAAACAAGGCAAATATGAAATAGTCCGTTAGCTCAGGGTATCCTGCATGAAGAAGCCAATATGTAACTAAGGTAAAAACCAGTATAAGGCCAATACTTGCCAGAGCCAGCGTGGTGAAGCGAATTACATTTTGGAAGATCGAAAAAAGAGCGGTGGATAAAATACCCAAAGCCCCTGCGATGAGGAGCGCTTTTGTTAGTTGATCACTCATCCGGTTAAGGAATAATGAGTCTGCCGTTACCTGATAGGTGGCAATAAAAATACCCATGAAGAAACCCGTGCAAAGCATGAGCACGATCTGTTTCTCCTCCTGGGTTTTGATTCGAAGAGCTTCTGTTAACCTATTTGCCATAGCTAATTTCAAATATAAAAAGAAAAAACCGGCTTTAGGCCGGTTTTAACATACTGAAATTTGTAAGACTGATTACTTCTTTGTTGAAGTACTATCTGCTTTAACACCTGTTCCAGATTTTTCAGCAGCATACTCATCATTCAATCCCTTTGTAACCGCATCTGAAATATTCAATGCTTCACCAGCAAACAAAACATCGCTGGATGGATCATATTTTAATACGATGTTAAATCCTTGCTCACTTGAATACTTCTTTAAGAATGCAGTGATACGATCGTATAGTTCTTTATTCAACTTACCTTCTTCTTCAGCCAATTGCTGACCTAAACTCTGTTGGTACATTTGCAGATTTTGCTGCTTCTTTCCAAGGTCTTCTTCAACAGCTTTAACCTGACCCATGGTCATTGAGCTTACGTTGCGTTGGTAAGAGGTAATTTCATTTTGAAGACCGATAGCACGGTTACGATACTCTGCTTCCAGTTTTTTAGATTTTTCTTCAAGGATCTTTTTGTTGGCATCAAGATAGGCGTAGTTCTTAAGAACACTATCAGAATTGATAAAGGCTATCTTAGCATCTCCAGTAAAAGCCTCACCAGAAGTTGTCGTTGCCGACTTAGTGCCTGCAAAGTGAAGGTAAAAAAGTACGCCAACTGCTACCAGCAGCACCGCATTTAAAATCAAGGATAAATTCTTCATGTATAATTTACGTTTTCAGGGCGCAAATATAATGAGTATTGGTTACCATGAAAGCCCGATCTTAAGCTTCTTCGTCCTGAGTTTCGAAGGTATAGAGGGTTTCATCTGTTCTAAAGCTATCTTCTGTATATTCTTTGATGAATTTCTCAATCACTTTATGAGTCACCGACTCTGTATGAAGGCTCACATCCAGACTCACTCCGAACTCCCCTCCCGGATCTATATCAATATGTTCTTTCACTTTTACAGTACCATCGGCCTCCAATTCCATGATTACCTCGGCCATAAATAATCCAATTTCTTCTTCCAATGGATCAAGGGCTTCAAGGTTTCCATTTTCATCCTCATCATAAGTAATCTTCTTGAACTGTGGAAAGTGCTTGGCCGCCCGGTGCTCTGCTATTTCAAATTGCTCGCTCTCATGTTGAAGACGGAGTGTGTAAATCACAGCATCGTAGACAACATCTTTACCTTCAAATTTTCCTACAAAAAAGAAGTGCGCGTATTCATCGCTTGTCTCATCATCTTCATCCAGAATATAGCTCTTCCCAGAGGCTTTTATGTTGTCTCGATACTCCTGAATAACAGTGGGGTCATATCCCTTGTTTTTAAAATGCTTCATCGTCTTAAGTTGATCTTAATTTAACAAAAAAATATCCAATGTGACTAGCTGAATCACAAAAATTTACGATTCCTTAATCGTGAGAAATTGAGTTCTTAAATATGAAAATCTGAGACGGTAATCACTTGAACCACTCTGCATACATAGGGTAATTCTTAGCCGTGCGTTCAATAACAGCTTTCATTTCTGGTCCAATATCCTTTACCTTCTTTGCAGGCATACCTGCATAAATACTTCCTGGCTCAACAATGGTTCCGGCTAAT
>DAIQPD010000311.1:0-3374 GCA_036787535.1 Chryseolinea sp. | reverse complement strand
TTTTATCTCCGCGAAGAAGAATGAGCCCCAATGGATGTTGGATTGGCGTTTAGATGCCTTTGCCAAGTGGACTAAAATGAAGGAGCCGACCTGGCCAAATGTTCATTATCCTAAAATCAATTATCAAGACGTCATTTATTATTCTGCTCCCAAGCAATCAGATAAATCAAAGAAATTAGAAGATATCGATCCGGAGTTGATCAAGACATTTGAGAAACTAGGAATTTCTTTAACAGAACAAAAAAGATTGACAGGTATCGCGGTTGATGCGGTTATTGATAGTGTTTCGGTAGGAACGACTTTTAAAGAAACGCTAGGCGAGATGGGTATCATCTTTTGTTCATTTAGTGAGGCTGTTCTTCATCACCCTGAGTTGGTCAAAAAATACATGGGTTCGGTTGTCCCGGTAAACGATAATTATTTTGCCGCACTTAACTCGGCTGTGTTTACAGATGGATCTTTCTGTTACATCCCGAAAGGTGTTCGTTGTCCGATGGAGCTTTCTACCTATTTCAGAATAAATGCTGCGAACACAGGTCAGTTTGAAAGAACATTGATTGTGGCCGATGAAGGTTCATACGTAAGTTACCTTGAAGGATGTACAGCACCGATGCGCGATGAAAATCAGTTACACGCTGCGGTAGTTGAAATCTACGCGATGAAAGATGCTCAGGTAAAATACTCCACCGTTCAGAATTGGTATCCTGGTGATAAGAATGGTAAAGGAGGAATCTACAATTTCGTGACTAAGCGTGGTTTATGCTTTGGCGACAATTCTAAAATTTCCTGGACCCAAGTTGAAACCGGTTCTGCCATTACATGGAAATATCCTTCGTGCATTTTGAAGGGAGATAATTCGATGGGTGAGTTTTACTCTGTTGCTGTTACGAACAACTATCAGCAAGCGGATACTGGTACGAAGATGATTCACATTGGTAAAAACACCAAGTCCAGAATTGTATCGAAAGGTATTTCGGCTGGTCACTCACAAAATAGCTATCGCGGACAAGTTCACATTATGAAGCGCGCGAGTAATGCAAGAAATTTTTCACAGTGTGATTCTCTTCTCATGGGGGATAAGTGTGGTGCACATACGTTCCCGTACATTGATGTTGAAAACAGTTCGGCAAGGATTGAACATGAAGCAACAACATCAAAGATTGGAGAGGACCAGATCTTTTATTGTTTGCAAAGAGGTATTGATGAAGAGTCAGCAGTGGCCTTGATTGTAAATGGATATGCGAAAGAAGTATTGAATCAATTGCCAATGGAGTTTGCTGTTGAGGCACAAAAATTATTGGCGTTGACTTTGGAAGGAAGTGTAGGCTAAAATTAGTCCAAGGTTCAAAGTTCCAAGTTCAACACCGAACCTTGAACTTGGAACTTTGAACTCAGAACTTGAAACTAAAAGAGATGTTAAGTATAAAGAATTTACAAGCGAAGATTGGTGATAAGCAAATCCTCAACGGGATAAACCTCGAGATTAAACCAGGAGAAGTTCATGCGATTATGGGACCGAATGGTTCTGGTAAGAGCACGTTGGCTTCTGTATTGGCTGGCCGTGAGGAGTATGAAGTAACGGATGGTGAAGTTGATTTTCTTGGAAAGAATTTATTAGAAATGGATCCTGAAGTAAGAGCACGCGAAGGTGTATTTCTTGCTTTTCAATATCCGGTTGAAATACCAGGAGTGAGCACCATCAATTTCATGAAAACAGCCGTGAATCAAATTCGCGCTCATCGTGGATTACAGGCTCTTGATGCTGTTTCGTTTTTAGGTTTGATGAAAGAGAGAATGAAGTTGGTTGAAATTGATCAATCGCTTTTAAGTCGTTCGTTAAATGAAGGATTCTCTGGTGGTGAAAAGAAACGTAACGAGATTTTTCAAATGGCAATGCTTGAACCTAAGCTTGCTATTTTAGATGAGACCGATTCAGGTCTTGATATTGATGCACTTAAGATTGTATCGAATGGTGTAAACAAACTTCGTAATAAATCGAATGCCGTGATTGTGGTAACACACTATCAGCGTTTGTTAGATTACATTGTCCCGGATTATGTACACGTTTTGTACAAAGGTAAGATCGTGAAGTCGGGCACAAAAGATTTAGCGCTGGAACTTGAGGCGAAAGGATACGACTGGATTAAAGACGAGGTAGCGGTAGAATTATGAGCGCAATAGCCATCGAAAAAAATAGTGTGTCGGATATTGCAGCGGTGATTCAAGCGAACGTCAATCAGTTTCCGGCATTGAAGGATCAACGCAATCAAGCATTGGCTGAATTTCAGAAGCTAGGATTGCCATCTGCGAAGCACGAGGAGTTCAAGCATACTCCGATTACGAGATTGTTGGAAAAGAATTTCAACTTCAACTCAGCGAATCCAGCAGCAAAGATTTCAAGCATTCAGGAATTTGCTATTCCAGATTTAGATGCCAACATCATTGTCTTTGTAAACGGACAATTATCAAAACAACTTTCTTCTATTATATCTCCCCAAACTGAAATTTCAATTCTCAGTTTAGAGGAGGCGGTGGAAAAGAAATCAGAACTTGTATTAGCACATCTTTCGAAATACATCGATCTCAAAGCTGATTCTTTTGCAAATTGGAATACGGCCTCATGGAAGAGTGGTTTATTCGTTCACGTTCCTACAAATACAAAAGTAGAGAAACCTATTGCGATGTATCACATTCAGGATACCAGCAATGGACAAGTAATTTCAAACCATCGTAATCTCATCGTTGTTGAAGAGAATAGTTCTGTAACCATTCTTGAGAAATTTGACTCGACAGGTAAAGCAAACCATTTTTCAAATTCAGTTACTGAGGCGGTCGTAGCGAAAAGTGCTGAGCTGAATCTTTATTCTATACAGAACGATTTGAATAATCGTTTTCAGTATGGATTAACACAAATTTATCAAAGCGATTCAAGTCGTGTGAATACCTTTACCTTTTCTCTCAGTGGAAAATTGATTCGCAATAATCTTCACCTTAATCTTGATGGTGAAGGAATTGAATCGCACATGTACGGACTATACTTATTGGAGAACGATACATTGGCTGATAACCACACAGTCGTTGATCACCGTAAACCCAATTCATTCAGCAATGAATTGTATAAGGGTATTATGGATGGAAATTCAAAAGGTATTTTCAACGGAAAGATCTATGTGCGGCCACAAGCACAGAAGACCAATGCTTTCCAATCGAACAAAAATATTTTACTCACAGATAATGCAGGTGTTAACACAAAACCTCAGCTTGAGATTTGGGCTGATGATGTGAAGTGTTCGCATGGATGTACTTCAGGTCAGTTGGATGAGGAGGCCTTGTTTTATTTACAATCACGCGGCATTAGTAAAGAAACATCACAA
>DAIQPD010000310.1:0-3410 GCA_036787535.1 Chryseolinea sp. | reverse complement strand
GATTTTGATAACGGACCATGGAAAGAACCTGATCTACCGCATCAACATGTTCATGAACAAACAACCTACATCGCAGAAGGCGAAATTATTTTTAGTTGTGAAGGCGAGGATGATCAAAAATTAGTTACTGGTGATATGTTTTGGGTGCCTTCCAATAAAATGCATACGATTCAACTACTAACTGAGAAAGCCAGGTTAGTCGATAGCTTCAATCCGATACGAGAGGAGTTTCTTTTATAAAGAAACTCCTCGCTTCCACGGAATAAAATCATCCTGATTAAGTAAGACGGCTTTTGGTTTAATGTTTCCACTGGCTACTTCAATAATGTGATCGAGAATTTCTTCGCCCATTTGTTCAATGGTTTTTTCTCCTGAAATAACAGGCCCACAGTTTACATCAATAATGTCTGGCATCTTTTGAGCAAGCTTGGTATTAGATGATACCTTGATGACTTGTGATATCGGATTACCTGTTGGAGTACCGAGACCAGTTGTAAAAAGCATAATGGTTGCCCCAGATCCAGCCATAGCTGTTGTACTTTCAACATCATTGCCGGGAGTACACAAAAGATTTAATCCGGGGCGCTTAATATATTCAGTGTAATCCAAGACATCTGTAACAGGAGAGGTACCACCTTTTTTTGCTGCGCCTGCCGACTTCATGGCATCTGTAATTAAACCATCTTTAATATTTCCCGGAGACGGATTCATATCAAAACCAGAACCAACGGCTTCTGCCGCTTTAGAATATGCGCGCATCAATTGTGAAAAGCGGTTGGCCGTTTGATCATCCGTTGTACGGTTAATCAACTCTTGTTCAACACCACACAATTCTGGAAATTCAGAGAGGATGGTTGTTCCGCCAAGTGCAACAACTAAATCAGAAGTATGACCAATCGCAGGGTTAGCAGAAATTCCAGAGAAGCCATCTGATCCACCACATTCTAATCCGACAACAAGTTTGTTGAGAGGTGCCGGTTGGCGCTCAACTTTGTCTGCTTCAATAAGACCAAGAAATGTTTTGGTAACAGCTTGTGTCAGCAACTCTTGTTCGGTTCCTTCTTTTTGTTGCTCTAATATAATAAGAGGCTTAGAAAAATTTGGATTAACCTTCATTAGTTTTTCTTGCAGTATACTTACCTGCGCATTTTGGCAACCTAAACTTAATACGGTAGCACCTGCAACATTTGGGTTGTTGATATAACCGGCAAGCAAAGCACAGAGTGCTTCTGAGTCCTGGCGTGTTCCACCACAGCCTCCTTCGTGTGTCAGGAACTTAAGGCCGTCAATATTTTTGAACAGCTTATCTTTTGAAAGTGTTTTAGGTTGAGTGAGCGTAAGGGATTGAATGGTTTCTGTTTTTCCCTCACGGTACAGATTCGCCAATTCTTTTACATAATCTTTGTAGGCGTTCTGTTTTCCAAAACCAAGTTCTTCTTCAAACGCTTCCCGAATTACATTTACGTTTCTGTTCTCACAAAAAACCATCGGCAATACCACCCAATAGTTTGCGGTTCCTACTTGTCCATCAGGACGATGAAATCCATTAAATGTTCTTTCTTTCCATCGCGAAACATCCGGAGCTTTCCATTGAAACGTTCCGGAGCGACCTGTGAAGTCTGCTGATTTGTGTTTTACGTTATGCGTACCTAAAACTCCACCAACCGGAATATCATACAAGGCTTTACCTACCAAGACGCCATACATAAAAATTTCATCGCCAGCTTTTAGGCCATTCAATGTAAATTTATGTTTAGCGGGAACATTGTCCACCATTGCAACAGATGGTACACCATTAGGAGAAAGATGCTCACCAGCTTTAAGATCAGATAATGCTACATAGACATTATCGGAAGGATGAATTTTTAAAAATTTGTTTGCCATATGAATAAATGCACTATATTGCGCAATCGATTGCGCAAGGTATGTAAAATAATTGTGATATTGTTTATGGATTGATACTTTTTGATTCAAAATGAAAGAACAAAATTGGATTGATCATTTGCAATAATAGAAAGCTTATATGAAAAGTATTGTAACGTTTGGAGAAATCATGATGCGGTTGTCGGCACCGGGCTTCGCCCGACTGGTGCAAACCGATCAGTTTAATGCACTGTATGCAGGCTCGGAGGCAAATGTGGCCGTTTCGCTCAGTAGTTTTGGTTTGAATGCTGCGCATGTTACCCGTTTTCCGGATAATGATCTTGGTAAAGCCGCAACCCAAACTTTGAAACGCTATGGAGTAAATACAGCGCATGTCCTTTTCGGAGAAGAACGCATCGGAATTTACTTTTTAGAAAATGGCGCCATGCAACGCGCCTCGAAAATTATATACGATCGTTTTGACTCAGCCTTTGCTCACATCAAACCCGGAATGGTAGATTGGGATATCGTAATGAAAGGTGTTTCGTGGTTTCATTGGACGGGCATTACACCTGCTATTTCACAAGGTGCTGCCGATGTTTGTATGGAAGCGATTGTCGCAGCACGAAAACACGGTGCTACTATTTCAGGCGACATTAATTATAGAAGAAACTTGTGGCAATATGGAAAATCGGCTCGTGATGTAATGCCAGCGCTTATCGAACTCACCGATAAGATTGTGGGTGGTGTAACCGATTTTGAAAATTGTTTAGGTATTACAGGTGATACGTATGAGTCAGCATGTAAGAAGGTAATGAAAGCATTACCGAATATAAAAGCCATTGCATCTACTCATCGTGAATCCATTAGTTCATCGCACAATCAGATTTCTGCAATGCTGTGGAATGGAAAAGAACTTTTGCATTCTGTTGAATATGATCTCACGCACATTGTTGATCGCGTAGGCTCAGGCGATGCCTTTATGGCGGGATTAATTTATGGATGGATTAATCAAAAGAAAGATGCAGACACACTTGCCTTTGCTACAGCCTCATGTGCCTTGAAGCATAGTACGGAAGGTGACGTGAACCTCGCCACCGTAGGGGAAGTAGAAGCGTTGGTGCGAGGAGAAAATGTAGGAAAACTTTTACGATAAGAACAATGACCTTTACTAAACAACAGATTGTAGAGACGATGAACAGTACGGGCCTTGTGCCGCTCTTTACGCATGATGATGCACTTGCAGCGACACAGGTTTTGGAAGCAGCGTATCGTGGTGGTGTTCGCGTATTTGAGTTTACGAATAGAAGAAAAAATGCATTTGAGGTTTTTAGTGTTTTGGTTGAAGTGGCCAAAAAGTATCCTGATCTCATGCTGGGTATAGGTACCATTATGGAGGGTGCTACAACAAAGAAATTCATTGATGCTGGTGCACACTTTATTATTTCTCCGATTCTAAAATTAGAGATGGCAGAAGTATGCCATCAACATGATAAACTTTGGATTCCGGGATGTGCAACCTTAACAGAAATTGTTACAGCAAAGGA
>DAIQPD010000309.1:0-3434 GCA_036787535.1 Chryseolinea sp. | reverse complement strand
AGCACCACCGGCAAGACCACTGTTAATGGCAATGTAACCTGAATTCCGCCCCATTACTTCAATGAAGAACAAGCGATTATGTGATAATGCCGTGTCGCGAATTTTATCGATGGCTTCTACTGCCGTGTTGGTTGCTGTATCGTATCCAATGGTATAATCAGTTCCTGATAAATCGTTATCAATAGTTCCCGGAATACAGATGGATGGCACTTGAAATTGTTCGTAGAACTTATGTAATCCCGTAAAGCTTCCATCACCCCCAATGCCGATCAAAGCAGTAATACCTTCTTTCTTTAGATTGTTGTAGGCTTTCTCTCTTCCTTCTGGCGTTCTAAACTCTTTGCTGCGTGCAGTCTTTAAAATCGTTCCACCACGCTGAATGATATTACCTACCGAGCGTGCGCCAAGCTTTACAATATCACCTTCAATCATGCCCTCATAGCCACGCATAATGCCGAAGCAATCGATCTTGTAATACGTACAAGCGCGAACCACTGCACGTATGGCAGCGTTCATTCCCGGAGCATCTCCACCTGATGTGAACACGCCAATTTTCGAAATTTTATTCTCCATTCAGTTTAAAAATCCAACAAAAATAACGGACGGCTTGTACTTTGCAATTAAGAATTGAATCAATCTACTTTCAAACGTTTGAAATAATTAATTAGGCCGTTTGTTGATGAGTCGTGCGATGTGATTTCGTCATTAGATTGCAGTTCCGGAAGAATTTTCTTGGCAAGTACCTTCCCTAATTCGACACCCCATTGATCGAAACTGTAGACATTCCAGATGATACCCTGAACAAAGATTTTGTGCTCATACATGGCGATCAAACTGCCCAAGGTACGTGGTGTTAAAAGTTTGAACAGAATACTGTTGCTTGGTTTATTACCTTCAAACACACGAAAGGGAGTATGCATTTTGACTGATTCTTTGTCCATTCCGGATTTTGATAATTCGGCAACAACCTCTTCTTCAGTTTTACCTTGCATCAACGCTTCAGTTTGCGCAAAGTAATTCGAGAGAAGCTTAGCGTGATGATCTGACAAAGGATTTTGACTGATCGCTGGTGCGATAAAATCGCAAGGCGTTAATTTGGTTCCCTGATGGATGAGTTGATAAAATGCATGTTGTCCATTGGTTCCGGGTTCTCCCCAAATGATCGGGCCAGTTTGATAGTTAACAGGCTCTCCATTTCGATCGGTTGATTTGCCATTACTTTCCATATTACCTTGTTGGAAGTAAGCCGCAAAGCGATGAAGGTATTGATCATACGGTAAAATAGCTTCGGATGCCGCACCGAAAAAATTATTATACCAAACACCAAGCAATGCCAGGAGTACCGGAATGTTTTTTTCGAACGACTCATCTTTAAAGTGATTGTCCATGGCATGGGCACCCTCGAGCATTTTTTCGAAGTTGTCATATCCGATTGTACATGCGATCGACAAGCCGATAGAAGACCAAAGCGAATAGCGACCTCCAACCCAATCCCAAAACACAAACATGTTTTCGGGCGCAATACCAAATGCCGTTACTTCTTTTTGATTGGTTGATACGGCAACAAAATGTTTTGCTACCTCACCTTTACCTCCTGTTTTTTCTAAGAACCAAGCGCGTGCTGATTCAGCATTCGTCATCGTTTCTTGTGTTGTAAATGTTTTTGAGGCGATGATGAATAATGTTGTCTCTGGATTCAGGTGCTTTACGGTTTCAGCGATATGCGTTCCGTCTACATTGGATACAAAGTGAGGTGTAATGTTTTTCCAATATGGTTTCAATGCTTCTGTTACCATGTACGGACCAAGATCTGAGCCACCTATACCGATGTTTACAATATCTGTAATGGCTTTGCCACTATATCCTTTCCAGGAACCATTCAATAGGCTTGATGTGAATTGCTTTATTTGCTGAAGAACTTTGTTTACATCGGGCATTACATCTACACCATCCACCAATACAGGAGTGTTTGATCTGTTGCGTAGCGCGACATGAAGTACTGAACGATTTTCAGTCTGATTGATTTTATCACCATTGAACATAGCAACAATGGCATCTTTCAGTTCTACTTCATTTGCCAATGCAATGAGATCTTTTATGGTTTCATCAACGATTAGATTCTTGGAATAGTCAACCAGAATGTCTTCAAAGGTTAAATGAAATTTTTCAAAGCGGTCAGGATCTTCAGCAAATAATTCGCGCATGTGCGAGGCTTGGATAGAAAGAAAATTCATTTCTAATCGCTGCCAGGCAGAAGTTTCAGTCGGGTTGTGGTTGGGTAGCATAATTCTATTTTAGAGTTGCGAAGATAAAGGGGTTTCTGGATTGAAAAAATAGTCAGACCTATTGTGTTTAGGGCACTATACACCTGTGTCTAGCTGAATTCCGATGTGAGTTCTTCACTAATTTGATCAATTGGTTTTAGTAATTTGATTACTTTCGCTCCAATGATCGTATAAAACGACATTCATTTATTCTCTATTAAGATGCTAAGATCCCTCTCTTGTCTATCTTTTTTGTCCCTACTATGGCTATGCAGTTTATCGAGCTTTGGACAACGAATTTTTTGGACAGAACCAGCCAACAGTAGAATCCGTGTAGGCACACTCTCTCCAACAGCCATTACAGGTGCCACTAACTTTATTACCGGATTAAATCAGCCGCAAAATATTGCGCTTGATGCTTCTTCTGATCGGTTGTTTTACAATAATAATTCTGGAGAAGACATTCTTGTTTCAAACTCGATTGATGGCTCCTTTATTTCCAATGTTATTACAACAGGAGCAATGGCGGGATTTGGCGCCATTGTTTACAGTGAAGATGTCGATGGGATTTTTACTGTAAATGCTGCTGAAACAGATGGAGTTCAGTTTTACCCAGCAGATAATGATGATTTAGGATCAGGTACTGGTTTGAATTTGAGCGGAAATGGCGGTGACATTTATTCGGACGTGGCCTTGTCTGTTAACGATGGACGTTTATATGTTGTGAATGCAGACATGCAAAGGATATTTCGAACATCTGACTTAAGTGGTTCTGTCGCTGTACTCCTTGCGGGACCTGTCGGTGCAAAATTTATTGCTGTAGATAATATCAACAACAGAATTTACTACACCGTAGAGAGTGGAACCACTTCGATTTATAGTGCTAACCTGGATGGAACTACTCCAACTCAAATATTTAGTGGAATAACCCAAGAGGTATTAAGTATTAAAGTGTATCCCCAGTATGGCAAGATTTATTATGTGAGAAGTGGAGTAGGTATTTATGGAATGAACCTGGACGGTACCGGAGATGCATTAGTAACAGGCTCAAGCGCTGTAGTAGAAGATTTTGCTATAGAAACCGATTTTGTTTCTCCTACTTTCACGACACTTTTACCAACTGATGGCAGTGTCGATATTTCGACCTTCTCTGATTTTTCCATAACCTTC
>DAIQPD010000084.1:0-17021 GCA_036787535.1 Chryseolinea sp. | reverse complement strand
ATGGTCCGTTATCAAAATCAATAACCGCTGTCATTAAATTATTGGCATGAACGAAATGACGATGAACACCATCTTTTACTTTCGTGATGATTGCATCCTTCGATTTTAATACCGGCATAATGATTAGGAATTGCTTTTAAAACTAGTTCACTTTCCAATCTCCAAAAATAGTATCGATAGTATACAATTTTGCTTCTTCATCGCTTAATTGATGCGACCAAGAAACCCGCGACTTTGCATTTGCACCTGGGCCAATGGACTTGTACTCCCCGTAGTATGTTGTTTTTTGTGCATCCGGTTTACTCCAGTTGTTCCAGCCTTCTGATTTTATCTGTTTATCAAGATAACAATTCAGAAAAACTGTTTTGGCAAACGGTCTCCAGGGCCGACCAAGATAAAATGTATTCTCTGCTGCATCGCCTGTAATTTTACAATTCAGGAAAACGAATCCGTAAGATGTTTCCTGTAAAGTTGAAGCTGCCGTTATATATCCATCATTCTTGCAAAAAATGGTGCAGTTATCAAACACTGCAGTCGACCATCCAAAAATAAAATCAACAGTTCCTTCTATGTAACAGTCTTTATAATATTGTCTGCTCTTTTCGCCATGCGGATATAAGGTATCCTGAAATCCAAGAAAACGACAGTTCACAAATTTTACCATATCACCATCAATGCGAACGGCAACCGCCTGACCAACCGGGCCGGATGAATTTTCAAAGGTGATATTCTCTGCTGTAAAACCATCACCAAAAACATAGAAACTCGTAGAGCCTGTTGTTCCCATCTCTTCACCAAAGCGATTCTTCTTCGAAGCGAAATCATCATAGGTAATGATGGTCTTTTTAACATCCTCACCAATCAACATCACATTTGTTTTAGACCCGGCAAGAATAAGCTTCTCCTTATAGATTCCATTCTTTACCAATATTTTAGTAACCGCTTTTCTAAAATCAGGAACTGCATTAAATGCTTCTTGTACCGTTTGGAAATTTCCTGACCCATCAGCAGCAACTGTAAAGTCATACTGAGCATGAACGCTTATCGAAAACAACAAAAATATGGCAATCAGGTATCTCATCATTTCCCATTTGGTTTCCATTGATCATTACCTTGCAAAATCTTATCTACCGTGTACGCAAGACTTTCTTCGGAATTTAACTGATGAGACCAGCTAACACGCGCTGAAGGGTTGGCTCCAGTGCCTTTTGAATTATACTCTCCATAGTATACTGTTTTTTCTGCTTCAGGCTTACTCCAGTTGTGCCAGCCTTCCGGAAGAATGTGCGATCCTAAATTACAATTAACAAATACGGTCTTTGCATAAATTCTCCAGGGTCTTCCTAAATAAACTTTTGTTGCTTCGGATGTTGCCTTGAGAGTACAGTTTAGAAAAACATAGCCAAACAATTTACCTTGTGTTGTCGAGGCAGCCGTGACATACGAATTCTTTTTACTTAGTATCGTACAATTTTCAAATACAGCAGTGGCTGCACCGAAAATAAAATCGGTAGTACCTTCGATGTAACAATTCGAAAAGTATTGTCTGCTGGTTTCTCCTCCTGTATAAATCGTATCCTGATTGCCAAGGAAGCGGCAATTCTTAAAAACACATCGATCAGCTTCTACATGCAAAGCAACAGCCTGCCCAACCGGGCCAGCAGCATTTTCGAAAGTGATGTTCTCGGCATAAAAATCATTTCCCAATACTTTGACAGTATAAGAGGTAAAGGTATTGATGTCACCCTTTCCTGAGTAATCATCAAATTTGATAATGGTATTGGTTGGATCCTCTCCTATTAATTCGATCCGCGTATTCCAGGAATGAACTTCTATTTTCTCAATATATGTTCCTGGTCTTATCCTAATCGTGATGCGTACATCCGGAAAAGCCTTGCAAGCATTGAGTGTTTCTTGCAATGTTTTGAAGTCGCCTTTTCCATCCTGTGAAACAGTATACGAAGTTTTATAGTCTGGTTGAGCATCAGTGCTACACTGGATGCATATAGTGCAGAAAAAAAACAGAAGTATTTTTAATCGTCCCATGTGTATCTTAATTTTTCGGTTCTACTCTAAACCAGTCAACATCTACAAATCCTGAGTCATTCGTTTGTGTTGTTCGCGTGCAGAACAATCCTACCTTGGCGCCAATCCATTTTCCCGGAGTTGCAGTAAAAATTTCTCCAACATCATTAAATTTTTTTCCATCTACGCTATAACTGAATTTACAAAGCGCACCTTTCGAAACAGTAACACTCAGATAAACAATTGGATCTTTGATCTTGAGAATACCTTGTTCGATTTCTTTGTTTCCTTTTACGGCATCCTTGCACGTGGCCATCGACAAAATCATCCCCTCCTTTGAACTTGTTAAATAAATACCGGCATAACTCATTCCCATAATTACAAGTCCTGCTTTCTCATTTTCGATCTTTTCACTCGGAGAGAATTTAAGTTTAGTGGTTACGCTGAACTCTTCTGCAGGAAATTTTTGCAAGAGTACATTCGAAACATCCCACAAGTTTTTTGCTTCACTTGGAATCATTTGAGAATACAAACGCAAAGAACCTTCTGCACTATTTACAAATGACCATGTTGCCATAGGATTCGCCTGCCATTGCCACTGAAGACCAATAGTATTTGTATTGAACTCATCGCTCTCTGATGGAGTAATTATAGAATTTGATTTTCCAGTATTTGGCTTCTTATAGGTAAGCACAGGTTCACCTTTACCGTCACCATCTTTATCGACACCAATGACCGGCCAATCGTTTACCCACTTCATAGGCTGCAGGTGTACTACTCGACCATACGCTTCCTTATCCTGAAAGTGAATAAACCAATCTTCGCCCGTAGAAGTATCTACCCATGCACCTTGATGCGGACCGTTAATGGAACTCTTACCTTGATCCATCACTACTTTTCTTTCATAAGGACCATAAATATTTTTTGATCGCAGTACAAGTTGCCAACCCGTACTTACTCCACCCGCTGGTGCGAAGATATAGTAGTATCCGTTTCGTTTATAAAACTTCGGGCCTTCAATTGTTGGATCAAGTTGGTGACCATCATATACAATTCGTCCTTCATCAATAGTCTTATCGCCTGCATCATTCAATTGCTTAATTGCAATGACACTTTTAATTCCTGCACGACTACCTGCATAGGCAAACACCAAATAATTTTTATCTCCATCAAATAGGGGACAAGGATCAATCAAACCTTTACCACTCTCTATTAATAAAGGTTCGCTCCACGGACCTTCGACTTTTTTTGCTTTCGTCACATAGATTCCAAAATCAGGATCGGGATAGTAGATATAGAATTCATCATTGTGATACCGAATGGATGGAGCCCAAACACCATTGCCATGTTGTGTTTCTTCAAAATGTTCAAAAGGTGGCTGGCGCTTTAATGCATGGCCAATTATTTTCCAGTTAACAAGGTCTTTCGAATGAAGAATAGGTAGGCCAGGTACAGCATCGAAGCTGGAAGCCGTCATATAAAAATCATCGCCAACACGAATGGCATCCGGATCTGAATAGTCCGCATGAAGAATTGGATTTTTATAGGAGCCATTACCCAGATCGGAAACCCATACTTTGGAAACATCCTGCGCACAAAGTGTTGATGATACAATGAACAACGAAAATAAAATACTTCTCTTCATACTTTTATTTAATGCTCATTACAGAATCAACAATGCTATTAAAGTAGACTTCAATGTTATCGTAGTGCCTATTTAATGTGTGTGCAATAGCATCATCACTATTCGCATTAAGTTTGTTTTTTACTTCCCAACTATCGGGCATTCCATCAGAGTCAGAATCTTTTTCGGGCGGCAACGATTTTAATTCAGGCCATCCACCAACATCTTGTTGCGAATCGATAATACCATCTTTGTTTTTACCATAGATAGCTGTTCCCGATTTTACTTCCTTAACAACTCTTGCATCAATAGCATCGCGCTTTAAACTTGCTCCCGATCTTTTTAATACTAAATCAAAAGCAGTTTCTGCATTTTGTTCAATTATACTTTCAACCACAAAAGGCTTATCAACTCGAGCAGAATCAGGATTGTCTGCTTTCACGCCACCAGCTTTCCAATTATCTTTTGTAGCCAGTGTATTTCCAACCAAACAATTTCCATTCAAATAAAATTGTCCGTAGGGAGACCATGCATTGAGCATCCATTCATTTTTTGATTTGGTAGCCGGGCCAGGTTTGTAATAATTGTTAACCATATTGTATCGACCGCGTTCACCACCATACGTGCTGTTACTTTCCCAATTGTAAATAACATTGTTTCGGAAATCAACCAATTCATCAGGACCATTCGGAGTAGTGGATGATCCACTTAATCTTGGCAACCTGCTGGTGTGATGTGCTAAAAGATTATGATGAAAGGTGGCACCTTCGCCTCCCCAAATTCCACCATAGCCATGCTTACCTTTGGTATGAACGGACTGACTTAAACTTTCAGAAACAATGCACCATTGCATTGTAAAATTTTTGTTTCTATAGAAAGATGCACATTCATCCGTTGACCAACTGATTGAACAATGATCGATGATAATATTACTCTTGCCCTTATTTCCTCCCAAAGCATCTGATTCTTCTTTCGAAGTATCACCCAACCGAAAGCGCATGAAGCGAACAATAACATTGTCGGCATTGATGTTAAAAGAATAATTTCTCAAACAAATTCCATCACCCGGAGCCGTCTGGCCCGCAATGGTTAGATCACCGTAATTAATAAAGAGAGGCGATTGCAATTCGATTGTTCCTGAAACCGAGAACACAATAATTCTTGCTTCTTTTTTCTTAATGGCTTCGCGCAAACTACCCGGACCATCATCATTAAGATTTGAAACAATAAAAACTTTTCCACCTCTCCCACCTGACGAGTATTTACCAAAACCTTCTGCACCAGGAAAGGCTAATACCTTCTCCTGAGCTTCACTTAGAAAAAACATTTTGATCAAAAATACAATCACTACATACTTCATATAAAATCTTTATCTATTTCTTCGACACTGAGTCCGCAAATACCTTTCCAAGAAAGTCTGTGATATACCCTACTGTAGGATCAAACCACGGATGAAATAACCAAAATGAATGAGGCGATCCTTCTAGTTTATGAACTTCATTATAAATTTCAAATTCATTTAGTTTATCCACCATCGGTTGACAACCTGCATGAAAACGAGTTTGTGAACTGTTAATAAACAGGAATGGTGGTGATTCTTTATTCACCCAATACAAAGCTGATGCTTGTTTCCATTTCTCAACATTGTCCGCATAGAAACCTTCAAGCCAAAAAACATCAGCACTTTTTTCATCTCGTTTAACTGCAAGGTTCGCTTCATCGGTAAAATCTAATAAACCATCCATATCGACAACAGCTTGTGCTTCGCTTGAAAAATTTAAATTACCAAGCACTCCTTCAAATTTTGAATTCCGATTGGTTGAACCAATAAGCGATGCAAGTTGGCCACCCGCAGAACTTCCTCCTATCGCAATATGCTTTGTGTCTATTTGATATTCACTAGCATGTTCACGCATCCATCGAATAGCGGCTTTAATATCATGGACAGCCGCTGGATATTTTGCTTCAAGGGAAAGTCTGTATTCAACTGAAACCACAACGAAACCATTTTCGGCTAGCTTTTGAGCCATGGGTGTGTTTAAGGTTTTATTTCCTGCACGCCAGCCACCACCATGTACTAATACTAAAGCAGGATAATACTTTTTCTTTTTATTGGGAATGAATATATCAACATGAAGATCGCGCTCACCAAAAGGTGTGTCCTTAAGCGTAAGGTAGACTACATTCTCCTTTTGAATGATTGCATTTGATGAAGATGGCTCAACCGGTTTGATGTAGGGATAATCCCGAATTAATTTCTTCTTCGTGCTCCATACTGTATAAGTGGTATCAAGTGGAATTGAAGTTGAGGTATTATTTACCTGCGCATTAGCATTTAAGATACCAATGCATCCGATAATAAAAATCACTAAGCATGAAAGGTATTTCCTCTCTGTCATTTTTTATAATTTCAATTGTTCTTCCACGATTGCTTTCACCAGACTATTCAAGTAGACTTCAATATTGTCATATCCGGTACTAAGATCCTTGCCATTTGGTTTCGCTACAGCCGGGTCAAGCTTCATTGTTGTTTCCCATGCATCAGGCATTCCATCTCCGTCAGTATCATCAGGAGGTGTTGTACTGTTCAGTTCGGGCCATCCACCTACATCACCTTGTGTATCAATGATTCCATTTGTGCTTCCGTTAGAGCCTTCATGTTGATACGTTTTATTTTTTACATCAGTTACTATTCGAACATCAACAGCATCGCGAACGAGTGAAGCACCCGCATGATCAAGAACACGGTCGTATGCTTTTAGGGCAGTATGAGTGGTTACATTATTCTCTATGTCGTGTGGCGTAGTTCTATTCATTGCTGTCTTATCTGCATCCGAAATTGGAATAGTGTATTCACAGGCAATGGTATTACCATTTACATCCGTACAAGAAGCAGGGTAGGTAGTGTAGGTACTATGAAATTGATTGAGCACTCCATAGGTCCAATTATCATTTGTAGCATTTGCATTACCTTCAATATAATTTCCATCAACATAAAATTTACCCCAGGTATCATAAACTTCTGTTCCCTTGATTTTATTTTTGTCGAACGAAGCAATCCGTGCCTGCTTGGAGCTTCCATTGTTCGCAATGGTTGCAGGGCCAGGTTTAAAATAACAATTCACAATATTTACGTTCATGCCTTCGCCTCCATAGGTACTATTACTACCCCAGTTATAAATCACATTGTTACGCAGATCGACAAGATCGGTAAGGGCAAATGCCTTTCCAGCTTCTTCACCAAGTCGTGCATTGCGACTATCATGATGAGCCAAAAGATTATGATGAAAAGATGCTTTCTTCCCTCCCCAAATTCCACCATATCCATGAGCACCTTTACCGTGAACAGAATTACGAAGACTTTCAGCAATAATACACCACTGCACCGTTGTATTTTCGTTGGCATAAAAAGAAACACATTCATCCGTTGACCAGCTCATCGAACAATGATCAACCATTATGTTCTTATGAAATCTTCCGCCAAGTGCATCACCCTCTTGTTGTGCAGCATCACCCATTCGGAAACGAAGGAACCGGATAATGACATTATCAGCATTCACATTCACAGGATAATCGCGAAGCGTGATTCCATCCCCTGGAGCCGTTTGTCCAGCGATCGTAACATTTCCATTCGTAATATTCAGATTTGATTTTAAGGTAATCGTTCCGGAAATTTTAAACAGAATGTATCGTGCTCCAGAGGCCTGAACCGCTGAACGTAAACTTCCGGTACCAGCATCATTCAGATTTGTAACATACATTACCTTACCACCACGTCCTCCTGTCGCTTCTCGGCCAAAGCCTTCTGCTCCGGAAAATGCAAAAGCGTCTTCTACGATTTGAATCGGTTTATCTCCACCTGATGGAGGAGTTGGATCATCATTGCTCTTACAGCTGCTAACAAAAAAAAATGTTAGAAATAAGATAATATTCATACTCGTCTTCATTGGCAAGACAATTTGTATTTCTCTAAAAATGATTAAACAAAAAGTGTGACCTTGATCCGGTCACACTTTTAATCCTAAAGCTTTATTCTCCAGCGCGGATCTCCCGTATTATATTTCCCGGCAAAACCGGTGTCTTTAAAGTTGAAGTTGCTCTTGGCTGGATCAACCCACAATGCAGTCTGTGTTCCCAAATAGGTAGAAGAAGGAAGACCTGTTATTTCATATGTTGCTATGAACGCCCAATCAGAAGTACCATAAGTATTAATCACTTCAATCGTTGTGTTTGGTAGTCCATCCTTTCCACGAATGTTGTTTGTTGCCGTTCCGCTAATATTCCATCCCGGACCAAAAATAGAATTCTTAATAGAAATTCCATTGATCACATCGTTATTACCCGCACCACCTCTGAATCTGAAAATATAATTTCCACTTTCAGTTGTTACCATATTGCTGAACGTACAACTTTCAATGGTAATGGACTGCATATTATTGTAAGTAGACAATCCAAATTGCAAATGATTAAAGGTACTATTCTGAAATAAAATATTATGAACCTGAGCCGTAGTGGATGGCGGTCCATTAACATTTGTATCGGTAGTTAACAATCCGTAGCTCCCAATACTGTCTACCACAGTGTTAATAATGTTATAATTCTCTATCACCACATTATTGTTTCGTATTCGCATGATACCCCTCATCGTGTTGATATAGCAATTCTCAAAGGTAATTTCATTCACACTAATATTATCTGTCGCAGGATTAAAGACATAAGTACCTGAAAAATTTCCACCCCGAAGTTCAAGATCAACAAAACGAATATGATCTATGGTTGAGCCCCCGGCAATATTCCAGTTTCCATTGGTATTGTATAACATTGCCTTCTTGGGTTGAAATCCATAAGCCGCGCGAATGGTGATCGATTTGTTCAATGCTACAGTCGGCATATCAAACTTTGATCCTCTTGCAATAAGAATTACATCACCGTCTGCAGCTGCCGCCACTTCTGTAGCCACAGCTGTTGGATCAGTTGCGCCAGTCAAATCATGAACGCCCGAAGCAGCAGGATCAATATCCTGAACAAGTGTTTGATAATCAACCCAACCGCGGAGTTCATCTTCACTATAAATGGCTACCTGATATTTTGTTGCCGGGTCCAGTCCTTGAACAACAAATGTTTCACCTGATTCCTGATCTGCATCTGGCACTACAAACTCCAGTAATGGGGTTGTTAATTTTAGATCGTTGCCTGCAAATACTTTTATTCCTGTCACTTTTGCTCCAGCTACTAACCATGATACCCTTGCAGCCACATCAATTACATCATAACTTTTCGGGGTATTGAGAATAGTTGGGAATTGTTGTGTCTTTACATTTCCAAGGTCAGATACCTTGCTGTCATATTGAGGATCCTCGGCATGAGCCACTGCACGCAATTGATAGAGCGTTGCCCAGAAAAGAGGATCTCCGTTAAGAAGTTCATCGTTGATTACAAATTGACTTGTGTCTGACTGAATAGTATAATCAATCGTCTTAAATGTATCACGGCTCACTTCTACTGTGTAGGAAACTGCTTTCTTTAGATTTCCCATGTTAACAACAATCGTATTACCGACTGCTTGTAGATCCTGGTTAAGCACAGGTCTGAATAGACGCGTCTCAGGGTAGATCTTTTCCTCATCGCATGAATAGAAGAATATTGCGCATAAGGTTATTATAAAAAGAACTCCACCTATGTTAAATTTCTTTGTTGTCATCTGTTTAGAATTTATATCTAATCGTTCGCTTAATAGTATGATAGATTTGAATACCGATTTAATTTCCTCCAAAGCCATATCCATCATTCTTTAGCACGCCCTGTGCAATTTCACTGGCTGGTATTGGAAAAATATATCGTACTCCATTGGGTCTATCAACATAATTTGCCCAGTCTTTTGTTACCCACTCCGGATAGGTAAGCGTGTTATCGTGCAAGACATTTAAGAAAGGACTTTGAGTCCAGGTTCCGTCAACATCAGCAGGGTGAACATAGCTGTCGGGGTTGAGAATGATAAATTTCCCACTGGCATTCCTTTTCCAATAAATAAAATCAGGTAAGTTGTTGGCGGCTGCAGCTCCGGGATCAGCAGTTCCACCCGGAAATAATATGTCGTTCAAAGCTTTAAGACCATTTACGGTCTCATCCATCTTCACGCTATAGTTACCCCAACGAATCAATTCATATTTGCGAATCATTTCACCACCAAACTCCCAGGCGCGTTCATCTACAATTGCTTCGAAGAAATCGTTCTTGCTTGCCGAGACGTTCGAAATATAAGCATCGACTTTATCGCTCCATACGGATGGATCAAAGGCACGCTGACGTACACGCCTCATTGCATTCTGCGCTTCGCCAGTCGGTCCGTTTAATTCATTCTCCGCTTCTGCGAACATTAGTAACACATCAGAATAACGAAGCATAGGCCAATTAATACCAGTGCCTTTAGCAGAAGCTTTTCCAGGAGGAGTTTCCAGAAAATAACGACTCCATTTTCCTTGAGAAATATTATGGCCGTTTGATGTGTTGAGGCCATTACTGTAGCCAATAAACTCTTCTTCGAAATTCATATTGACTTTATACATTCCGCAGGTAACATCTCTTCGGATGTCATCACTATCAAATGAAAGGTAATATGTTGGTGGCATCGACATATAATTATTGCCAGCACCATAATCATGATTAGCGGTTGCGCCACCTTCCACGGTAATACCGATATTCCATCCAACATCGCCATTACCTAAAGCGAATGGTACTTCAAAAAGAATATCCTGATTAACGGGTGCTATAAATTTATTTTCGTTCATAAACACCTGTCTGAAATCAGCAGGCAAAGGCCGGTCTTTCAATAACATTAACTTGGCTGAGTAGTCCTTTGCGATTTGGTAATATTCAAGGTAATCAGTCTCACGATCCATTGTTAAGTCGGGTGTCAGAAACCATCCCCCACGTTGTAAAGCTAAACGTGCAATCATACCTAATGTATACTCACGATTTATCTGTTCAATGCCATACGGAAGTTCATCCGCCCAGGACATTTTGCTTTCGATAGCAATAAGATCATCAATCACAGCGGATAGTATTACGTTACGATCCTCCTTTGGCAAGTAAAAATCATTACCTGCTTTTGGCGCGAGCTGAACAAAAGGCACATCACCAAAATAAAATATTAACATGCTATACCAGTAGGCTCGAATAGTGTACGCTTCTCCCAATAAATTATACATAGTCTTGGAGACTGATCCATCTGAAGAATTAAGTGCGCTGCTCTTTTCGATACCTTCAATGGCAATGTTTGAATCGCGGATGGCCTTGTAGGCATTTTCCCAAACAATTTTTAAATCGTTGTTTGATTCAAGTGCATTAAGATCCCATATCTGATACCGATCAGATGAACTGCTCCATCCGCTCTGGCGTTCGATATCGGTATTACCTGTCATGTTGTTAGAAAGGCGAGAGCGAAATGCATCTTGCCCAAAGTACGTGTACGCTGCGTTAACACCTTTTCGTGCATCATCTACATTCGAAAAAATGTAGGTATCGTCAAAAGTTGAAAGTGACTTGGGGTCAAGAAAATCATTGCAGGATGTCGCTACCAACATTCCCATCAATATTAAAATATTTCTAAGTTTCATAAACTTCATTTTTTAAATATTTAATTGATTAAAATGTGAGATCAACTCCAATGGTGTAAGCACGACCTCGTGGCATAGAAGAGTAATCTAAGCCCGGTGTAAGTGGATTTTGGTATGAGCTTACTTCAGGATCGTATCCGGAATATTTAGTCCAGACGTGAAGATTGCTGCCGGTTGCGTAAATTCTAAATCTGGATAAACCAACTTTTGAAATTAAATCTCTTGGTAATGAATAACCAATGGAGAGATTATTCAATCGCAAGAATGATCCATCTTCTACTGCCCATGAATGAATTACTGCACCCGCAATTCCATGACTTGCGTGTGACCAAATCGATTTACCTTCATTCATTTCACCGAGTTGTTGAAGATCTGTTACAACTTCACCAGGAGTACCAGTATACGATCCGTCCACATCGATGTAGGTAAAACGCTCCTCCGAATTCATCGTATTCAGCAAGTTTCCATAGGTAACTCTTCTAAACTGGTTGTACTGAATTTTACCTGCGTTGTAAACATCATTACCAAATCTGAAATTGAAAAACATGGAAAAGTCAAATCCTTTGTACGATGCGTTTACTCCAAACCCACCTTCAATTTTAGGTGACGTGTTACCTATTACTTTCCGATCTTTCGCATCGATAATACCATCGCCTGCATCCATCTTACCATCACCATCCGTATCAACGGTAAGTTGATCCACCAATTTTAAAAAGCCGGGTCTGATATTCGTATTTCCAACAACTGCACCAGAACTTGCAACGTCTGTTTTTAAAATATATTTACTGGTTGTTTCATCATACGATTCGAAATCATCGACACTATAGTATCCTGCAGTTTCATATCCATAGATGTCACCAATCTTTCCACCGACCTGTAAATAATAATCGTTGATGTTGTTAAGATCTGTGCTTGCCCAATTTGATTGAACAAAGCGATCATTGGTACCATCCAATTTCTCGATCTCGCCTCTGTTGATCGCACCGTTAACATTTACAGATAAGCTAAAGTCACTAGTCTCTATAATCTGTCCGGTTAATCCCAACTCTACACCTTTATTGGAAGTTGTTCCAATATTATTCCATTGTGTTGTGTATCCTGTATTAGAAGGAATCGCTGAGGTTAATAAAAGATCATTCGCGGTATTCCAGTATACATCAAGTGTTCCAGATATTCTGGAATTTGCCACCGTAAAATCAAATCCCAAATTGCGTTGAATAGTTCTTTCCCACACAAGATCCGGATTGTATAAAACAGTGCTATTGGGTGTGTAATAAACGTTATCAACATTTCCCCAACCCGGACCGCGTAGCGTTGAAGCAGCAAATAAATTCTGTGCGGCTCCTGCGTTTACACCATCATTTCCTGTCGTACCATAACTTACGCGCATCTTCAAATCATTAACAAACTTTATGTTTTGCATAAAGTTTTCTTGAGACATCTTCCATCCCAACGCCAATGCAGGGAAGTATCCTACCCGATTACCTTTTGCAAAGATGCTGGAGACGTCCGATCGAAATGTAACGGTAGCGATGTACTTATCATTAAACATATAGTTTCCTCTTCCGAAAAGTGAAAAGCGATTTGTTTCGATATAATTTCGGGTATAGATACGATCAGTTCTTCCCAATTGCATGTTTGCAAATAATTCATCGGGTGTTATAGAATTTCTGAAATCTTCAGATCGGATAAAATCTTCAGATCCTCCGGTAGAAGATATTTCCTGACCTACAAGAAAATCAAGCTTATGTTGCCCCTGATCTTTTACCCGATAGGCAATGGTGTTATACCATCGATAGCTGGTCGTATTATTTTTGGTCTGCTCACCCAGTGGAGCACTACCTCCATTGTTGAACGATTCACCCGTGTCAGGACCATAGAATCTTAAGTTTTTACCGTATCCCTGTTCGCTTGTAAAAACGCTTTTAACATCAAGGTTCTTCAATACATTCCAGGTCAACCCTGCATTTAATACATAATTAGTAGTGGTCTTTTCTCTCCAATCCTGTTCCGCCAATTTAACGGGTCCAATCCTCGCAGTAATAAATTTCTGATAATCATCATCTGATCCTGCTCCTTGATTAGGATCAGGTTCCAGCTCATCTGCAATACCATTAACCGGTCTTGTTTGAACGGCATCCTTAACGTTTACCTGTGGATTCGTAGAAGTTCCTGTAGCTGTACCTGCACCGTTAACAACCGTATTGGTAATTCTGGTTGAAGCTTCAAATTTTAGTGTTCTACCAATTTGATGATCAATTTTAAAGTTCAGAACATTCCGGGTGAAGTCCGAATTAATCATCAATCCTTGGTCTTTATTATTGGTGAGACTCAGCATCACTTTAGTTTTATCCGTACCCCCTTTGAAATTAATGTTGTGATATTGAGATACCTTTGTGCCACCAAACAATTCATCTTGCCAATCGGTTGGTTTCTTGTCTTTATAAATATCTAAATCATCATAAACACCAAAGTATTTTTCGAAGGCTTCTACATCCGATTCAGACCTAAGCTTTGCGTATTCATAGTTAGCCAAAGCAAATTCATACGGAGACAATACCTGATACTTTCGATCATTAGGTAAATTCTTGAATTGCACAAAACCATTGTAGGAAACTTCGGTTTTTCCTGCCGCTGCCTTTTTTGTAGTAATTACAATAACTCCATTCGATGCACGGGCACCATATATAGCAGACGATGCAGCATCCTTCAAAACGGTAATACTTTCCACATCTGTGGGAGGCATATCGCGAATGCTTGAAACAATAAAACCATCGACAACTAAAAGTGGTGAATTATTTTGGGTGATTGAACCTCCTCCGCGCACTCTCAATAAAATATCGGCATCTGGAGATCCATCTGTAGTTGTTACGGTTACTCCAGGCAATCTACCCGTAAGTGCCTGAGCCGTACTTGCCACTGGGATCTTGGCAATTTCTTTCGCACCAATAGAAGCAGTCGCGCCAGTCATATCCGATTTCTTCACTGTGCCATATCCATAATCAACCACAACAACCTCGTCCAATGCGGTTAAGTCAGACTCCATAGTTACCTCAATTGAAGTTTGATTACCAACAACAATTTCCTGAGGTTTCATCCCGATGAAGGATAAGACAAGTGTCGCATCAGAAGATACTGCTAATGTAAATTTCCCATCGGCATCGGTAACCGTACCATTTTTTGTTCCCTTCTCAAGCACTGAAACCCCAGGTAAAGAAGTACCATCATCCGATTTAATAGTTCCAGAAATCTTTTTTTCCTGAGCACGTGAAGTGACCGGAAAAGCTATTGAAGCAATCAAAAAGATCAAAGCTCCAATCATCCATTTGAGTCGTAATACTTTATTCATAGGCTCATTATTTTTTTAATATGATTTTTTTCGATCTGCGCAATCGATTGCGCATATGGATGTAAACATAACAACATTTTTTAAATTATTCATAGTTTACAATGTATTTCAATCGATTTAATATAGAGAGCAACCGATTCCGCTAAATCTCAACATTCTGAGCTGTTTAACGCGCTGAAACTGGTTGAGATAATTGTGAGGCCATAGACTGTATATAGCTTAAAAACTCTGTTTCGTTAGAAATTCCATTTGCTTCCAATTCCCAGGCGCCTTCGAAATAATATTCCAGTTTACCCATATTTGGTTTTAATGCTATGATTTCACTGAATTCATCTTCCTTAAATCCTAGCGCATTTGCGGGATTGAAGAAAACGACCAACCCCAGTGCATCATTATTTAAACTTTGATTTCCGTATGTAGCGATATAGCCCCAATGCTGTGCATCGCCTTTACTTTTAAATACTTTTGCAAGTTTGTCTTTGACAATACCGGTACACAGTGTATCCGGATTATTCGTAACTGACAAAATTTGATGCGACAAGCGTGTGCCAGCATGAATTGAAATAGTAGATTGAACATCATACTTCTTACCTCCTAATTTCCATCCATAATAATTTGTTAGAATAGAAGAATAGACAACGCCATTCTCGGTTATCCGACAGGTAACGCTGTCAGTCTTTTCAACGCGAATAGTTTTACCATTTTCAAAGGCACCAATAGATCCAACACCTAAAGACTTACCTACCTTCATTACATCCATACCCCACGGTTGAATTTCATGGTAAGAATCAAATCCATCCAGACCAACATTTTGCAATACCATCTCAGGTCCTTTTTTTCCAAATACATCAGTCGCGTTTCGTTGATCAAGATAAAAGCGATATCCTACTTTATCTGATTCCCAACCCGGACCTTCATACCGGATAAACCATGAGTGATCCTTATGCTCAGGAGGAACACGGAGATAATCAACATTCTTAAATGTGCCACCGATGTATTCACGATTAACAAACTTGCCGTCTACCTTATGAGACAATTCTGCCTGAGTACGTTTGGTATAGTTTCTTGGCTTAACATCCGTTGCATGGTAGCGAATAGTAAATTCTTTTGATTCACGCTTCTCCAGTTTTGGAATGACAAAAACAATTCCTTTATCAATATCTTCAGTATTATACTGACTCGGAATTTCAACTGCCTTATCTAAAACAACAAATGCTTTTGAATTAAATTTTTTAGTCTGCTTTTGAATATCGTCAGGCGAAATAATTACCATACAATTTTCTCTTGCTGCATCTGATAGATTCGATACTTTCACTTTAAACGACAAAGGGAAATCACGCTCAAGAGTTTGGGCAACAGCACTACCGTAAAGCGCAAAAGCGAGAATGATGGCTACTAAATTTTTCATGCTCATTTTTTCAAAAGTTCAATTTCAACACTGGCTTGGATAAATGGACCAACACCTTTTAAATCATCTGTGCGGAGTGGCTCACTGATATAATATTCAAAACTTCCATCGCGATATGGACTTCCACCCAATCCACCTACACTAACGGTTTTGGTAAGATGAACAAGACCTTGTGAATCGGTTTCAATGAAATTTTTAAGAATGCCATCAAATCCTTTTTTAGCCAGAGTACTATAGCTTTTATCTAAGTAATTCAATCTTGCACCTTTCGCGAAAGCATAAACAAACATGCAACTGCCAGACGCTTCAAGATAATTACCTTTCAATGTTCCTTTATCCATTACCTGATACCAAACACCAGAAGCAGGGTCCTGATAATTTTTCAATGCCGTTGCCAGACGTTGCAGGATGGCAATAAGATCTTTTCGTTTTGGATGATCCTTTGGAAAGTAATCAAGGACATCAACCAATGCCATCGCATACCATCCCATACCTCTACTCCAAAATCCTGGCGCATTACCTGTCTCCGGATTAGACCACAGTTGTTTTTTACTTTCGTCCCATGCATGATACAATAAACCAGTCTTTGGATCACGCACATGATTTTCCATCCAGATAAATTGATTTGCTACATCATCAAACTTAGTCTGGTCATTAAATACCTTAGCATACTCGGCAGAGAAAACTTCACCCATGTATAAACCATCAAGCCACATTTGGTAGGGGTACCGAAGTTTATGCCAGTAACCTCCCTCTTTCGTGCGCGGCTGCCAAACCAATTGGTCGTGAAGTAATGTGGCCGCTTTTTTATACCTCTCTTCCTTCGTTTCTCTATACAATGCTAACACAACCTGACCGGGTGTGATGTGATCGATATTGTATTCCAACAAATCATACGTTCGGATACTTCCATCAGTTTGAACAAACTGATCGATGATCTTCTTCATGTAAACAAGGTATTCCTTGTTATTCGTCTTCGTCCACAACTGATCAAAGGCC
>DAIQPD010000083.1:0-17027 GCA_036787535.1 Chryseolinea sp. | reverse complement strand
AAATTGCAGACATCTTACTTACCAAAGGCTGTAAGGTAATAGTGATTGCTTGCAACTCGGCATCTTCTGCTGCTTACGCATTGCTAAAAGAATATGTCAGGAACGATATCCACATTATCAATGTAATCGACCCTATGGTGAATTATGTGGTGGATGAGTTTGCGGGGAAAAGAATTGGCTTGATCGGAACGAAAAGAACAGTACAGTCAGGAGTCTATTCCAAAAAGATAGATGAAGGAAAGAAAGACATCACGCTCCACACAGTGGCAACACCTCTTTTGGCTCCTATGATTGAAGAGGGATTTTTCAACAATCAGATCAGTCACGAAATCATTGCGCAATACCTTAGCGATCCATCTCTCGAAGATATTGACGCCCTCATTCTGGCCTGTACACATTATCCATTAATCAAAAAAGAAATTAACAATTATTATTCAGGCAAAATGACCATTCTCGATTCATCAGAGATTGTTGCCAATGCTTTGAAAGCTTACCTCGAAAAAGAAGATTTATTGAACCCGCAACCGTTAGTAAGCCATCAGTTTCTTGTTTCTGATTATACTGAATCTTTTGAAGCTGCTGCTCGCATGTTCTTTCATCAAAAGGTTCATCTCGAAAAATACCCTCTATGGAATTAATGAAGTATGTTTGACGTACTGTTTTATCAAAAAAAATAAATTTCGGTACAAATTATTTTATCAAATTTAATCATATTAACGGCTAACCCTGACAACTTTACTTTTTATACTGCCCTTCCTTCTACTCTACACCATCCTTGCCGTGTATGCAGAGCGAAAAGTATCTGCTTTTATACAAGACAGGCTTGGCCCTATGGAAACGGGTTATTATGGAATCGCACAGACCGTAGCCGATTTATTGAAGGCTCTGCAGAAGGAGGACATCATACCAACAAAAGCTGTCTCACCCCTTTTCAAATTAGCACCCTTCATCATTTTTGCTTCCATTTTTACTGGCTTTGCCGTTTTGCCAATTGCACCTTCATGGAAGGGAGCAGGTATATTCTCTTCTGTTTTCTTTCTTCTTGCAATTGTCTCCCTGGATGTAATTGGGATTATCATTGCCGGATGGAGCTCAAACAATAAATACAGTATGCTTGGAACCATGCGTTCAGTAGCCCAAATTATTTCGTATGAAATTCCACTTGGCCTTTCCGTTCTTTGTGTTTGTATGGTGTGCCAGACGCTGGACTTACAAGAGATTTCCTTTCAGCAGAGTATCTACAATACCGAACCGAATTACCTTCTGGGTATTCCTTCTTTAGGTATTGATACAACTTCAATTGGTGGATTTTTAGCATGGAATGTTTTCAGGATGCCGCTCATGTTTCTGGTATGGGTAATCTTTTTTATAGCCTCATTAGCGGAATGTAATCGGGCTCCTTTCGATTTACCAGAGGCAGAATCAGAAATAGTAGCCGGCTTTCACACAGAATACACCGGGGCAAGATTTCTCGTAATCATGCTTGGCGAATATGGAATGATGCTATTAGTCAGTATATTAGGCGCTGTATTATTTTTTGGGAGCTGGGCTACTCCGTTGCCAAACATAGGCTCACTTCGGTTGGCCGAGTGGACAAGTGGGGAGTTGAATACATTGGCTTCAACCCTTTGGGGGATTTTTTGGCTTGTAGGTAAGACCTTCCTTTTTGTTGCTTTGCAAATGTGGATACGATGGACTTATCCCCGGCTTAGAGTCGATCAATTAATGGCGGTCTCCTGGAAATACTTAACACCTTTTGCTTTGGCATTGGTTATTTTATGTGGATTTTGGAAAGTAATTTTTATCTAATACGCGTGAGGAATTTTTATCTAATCTTATTTTTTGCGATTGCAACGTTCAATCTTCATGGACAGAATCGTATAGACAGCCTGGAAAACCGTTTGAAAGAAGACCTTTCTGACACCGCCAAAGTCAGGGTACTTGCTCATTTATCTGAAGCCTATCGATATGTTGACTTTGTCAAAAGCAAAAACCATGGTAAGGAAGCTCTTGGGATAGCCGAAAGACTAGATGTTGCAGATTATAAAATACTAGCGTATCGAAATACAGGTTCACTCTACACAAGCATGGGAGATTACACTACGGCATTGAAATATGACAATCTTTCACTTGAAAATTCACTTGCTCTAGCCGATAGCTTAAATATTTGCAGAGACTATAACAACATTGGGAATGATTATTATGATTTGGGGGAATACGATGACGCTTATTTCTATTTCACTCAATCCTACAATATTTCCAATCTCATCCATAATAAATTCAGGATGCTGGTGGCTTTACATAACGTTGGTCGTGTGTTTAAAGAATTAGGTCAGTTTGATCGAGCACTCGATCATCTCAAACTTTCCCAAAAAATGAGCTTCGAGGAAAATGATGCTGAAGGGATTGCATATTCCTATGACGAAATAGGTGATGTGATGCTTCGGAAAAATGAGATTGACTCAGCACTCATTACCTTAAAAACCGCACTTGTAAAAACCCGCAGTCTTGATGTCGATGTTCTGGAGCCAAATATTTTGTCAAAAATAGCGACTGTCTACCTGTCAAAAGGCGAATATGACAAAGCCCTGGCTTACTATGATTCTGCACAAGTTCTTCATACCAAAACAGATAATAAATTTGGCTTTGCTGAACTCGAGCTTGGAAGAGGAATTGTTTTTTCAAAAGTGAAAAAATATGAACAAGCACTCACAAAAATTGAACGAAGTCTTGAAATAGCAAAAGAGCTGAATGCCCGGATTCTTGAGATAAAATGTTACAACCAATTGTCGGCTATTTGGGAAATGAAAAATAACTATGAGAAATCCCTATACTATTTTAAACTTTATAAAGGACTTGAAGATTCTCTGTTCAGCCAGGAAATGCAAGGCAAACTTTTCCGCGATCAGATTCAATTTGCCACAGCAGCACGTGACTCAAAAATTGCAGCGTTGAGCGAAACTCAATCCCTGCAAAAAAGTGAGCTAAAACGAAAAGACTTTGTCCGGAACATTCTTTTTGTTGTAATGGCTCTCAGCGTTATTCTTCTGGTCTCGGTCTATCGCAGCGGTCAGAGAAGACGCCAAATCAATAAGCTCTTACTAAGTCATCAGGATGAAATGGAAACGCGCAGTGAAGAACTGGAGCGCCTTAATCAGGTAAAAGATAAATTCTTCTCCATTATTTCTCATGACCTGCGTTCACCAATCAATGCGCTGGCTGGATTGCTTGACCTTCTTGATAAGGGCGCTATAAGTAATGCAGAATTACCCAACCACGTAAAAGAAATTAAGGTCAGATTCAATCATACCAGAACACTCCTTAATAATCTTCTTGACTGGACTTTGCTTCAAATGGACAAGCTGAACTTACAGCCAGCCAAAATTGATATTCGGAGCATTACAGAAGAGAATATCCTTCTCTTAAATTCTGTACACGGAAAGAACATCAATCTGATAAATGAAGTGCCTGAACGCACCATCGCTTTCGCGGATTCGAACACTGTGAATCTTGTCATCCGAAACCTAATCACCAATGCGATCAAGTTTACGAATGATGGTGGCAATGTGACCGTTAAAGGCAAAATGAAAAGCAACGAAATACTCGTTTCAGTACACGACAATGGTGTAGGCATGAAACCAGAAGTATTGAGTATGCTGTTTGATAAAACCGCCCCCTACACAACCCGCGGAACCGCCAATGAAAAAGGTACTGGCCTCGGGCTGATTCTTTGTAAAGAGTTCGTTGAGAAAAATGGTGGAAAGATTTGGGTTGAAAGTGAAGAAGAAAAAGGCAGCATCTTCTACTTCACACTCCCGAAAGGTAGTTAGCCCACAAAAAGTATTTCGATCTTAGTCTGAATTATCTCGTGCGAATTGTTTCTATTCGCTGTTTCCATTCTATTTTTGTTCACCAACTTATGGAAACTGTAGGCAATACATATTGGAGAAATGTTTCAGATTCTATTCGCTCATTGTTGGGTGGATTGAAACTTACTTTCAGGCATATGCTAAAAGCCCGAAAGACTCAGCCAATTGTTTCCATTACCCATCCAAACTATTTTGCCGAACGTGAAGGTATTGCCACCATTCAATATCCATACGAAATGCAACCCGTACCCGACAATGGTCGCTACAGATTGCACAATGAAATTGACGATTGCATTGTATGCGATAAGTGTGCAAAAATCTGCCCGGTAGACTGTATTGACATTGAGCCCATCAAGGCCACTGAAGAAATCGGCAAGACTTCAGATGGCACTCCGAAACGGATTTACGCTGCCAGGTTTGATATTGACATGGGCAAGTGCTGCTTCTGTGGACTCTGCACAACGGTTTGTCCGACAGAATGCTTAACCATGACGAAGGTATTTGACTTCAGTGTTACAAACATGCGCGAACACAATTTTGAGTTTGGCGAAATGACAGAGACTGAAATTGTCGAAAAGAAAAAAATTCTTGAAGAACACCAAAAAAGTAAAGTTGCAGCGCAGACTCAATCCATAATTACTGAGCAGAAACCTGAGAACAATGAGACGATTAAACCAATAGCAAAGCCTGTCTTCAGGCCGAAGATAAAACCACCTACACCTCCCGCAACACCAGAATGACGGTTCTAAATTTTATATTCTATTTTCTCGAAGCCGTTGCTGCGCTATCAGCCATCAGTATAATTTTTATACGCAATGTATTCTATGGCGCGTTGCTGCTCATTACCTGCTTACTGGCATTGGCTGGAATTTACGTGTTGGCCTTTGCAGAATTTATTGCCGTTACTCAAATTTTAATTTATGCAGGTGGAATATTAGTCATCATCATTTTCGGAATTATGCTCACATCAAAAATATCGGGCAAGTCTTTAATGGTAGAACATACAAATCTATTTTCAGGTGTACTGGCTGGCTTAACTTTTCTTGGCCTGCTACTCTATTTTATCTCTTCTCAAAAATTTAATCCGTTTTCTACAGCTAAACCAACACCAGAAAAAAGCATCCAGGCATTTGGCACCGGACTAATGACCGATTTCATTTTACCTTTTGAAATTGCAGGTCTTTTATTACTGGTCGCGCTGATTGGTGCAGCGGTAGTAGCATCTTCTATTAAATCAAAAAACAGCTAAATGTTCCAACTCCAGCATTTTCTGTATTTAGGCGCGCTTCTCTTTTCAGTGGGGCTGATTATCATCATCACAAAACGAAATGCCATTATGGTATTACTTGGCATTGAGCTTATGTTGAATGCCTCCAATTTAAATCTGGTTGCCTTCAATCAAATCAACCCAGCTACAATTGATGGGCAATTCTTTTCACTGTTTGTCATTATTGTGGCTGTATGCGAAGCTGCTGTTGGACTAGCACTAGTACTTCGTGTTTATCACGAGCACAAAACTTCTGTTCCGGATGAACTCCATGAATTAAAAGAGTAAGATGGAAGGAATTCAGCCATATCAGTCTTCTACTGTTGAGTTATTGCTGCTAATAGCATTGCTACTGCCTTTGCTCTCATTCATTATATCATTTAGTATTTCGGAAAGGTATTCTTGGATGGTCCCCTTCTTAGCCACACTTCTCCTTCTCACTAGCGTAGCATCATCGGTTTATGTATTTATTTCAGTTTGGAAACATGAGCCACTCGTGATTCAATTGCAATGGTTCTCTATCGCAGATTTCAAATTTACAGTTGGCATATTAATGAACAGCCTTTCGGCTTTGATGCTGATTGTGGTAACGGGTATATCCTTTCTGGTTCATCTTTATTCTACTGGATACATGGTTGGCGATGCTTCCATCAGAAGATATTTCGCCATGCTGGGATTCTTTACATTCTCCATGTTGGGAATCGTTCTTGCTGACAATCTCTTAATGATTTTTATTTTCTGGGAATTGGTAGGCTTCTCATCTTATATGCTCATTGGTCATTGGAAAGAAAAAGTTGAAGCATCATCCGCAGCAACAAAAGCATTTCTGATCAATCGCGTTGGCGATGTTGGATTTTTAATAGGCTTAATGATAGTGTGGACAAATCAGAATTCATTTAATATACTTGAGCTAAGCTCCAGCACAGAAATTTTCTCCTGGCAAACCGCAGCATCGCTCTGCATCTTTTGTGGAGTCATGGGTAAGTCAGCGCAATTTCCATTGCTTACCTGGTTGCCCGATGCCATGGAAGGCCCAACACCTGTATCAGCATTAATCCATGCTGCAACAATGGTGGCTGCGGGCGTCTTTCTATTAGCACGAATTCATTTCGTGTTCACGCTCGATGCGCTCGACATCGTGATTATTATCGGATCCATTACCACTCTTATCGGTGCATTGGCCGCGCTCGTTCAACACGACATTAAAAAAATATTAGCCTACTCAACCATTTCTCAATTAGGATTAATGGTAATGGCCATTGGTGCAGGATCTCCCGAAGCAGCGATGCTTCATTTATTTACGCATGCATTTTTCAAAGCTGGTTTATTCCTGGCGGCCGGATCTATTATTCATTCGCTCCATGAAGCACAACATAAAGCACATGAGCATTTCGATGTTCAGGATGTGCGCAACCTCGGAGGGCTGAGAAAAAAATTACCTTTTACGTTTATCGCTTTTATTCTCTGCGGAAGTGCACTTGCTGGTCTACCATTCTTTACAGGATTTCTTTCAAAGGATGCAATACTTACTGCAATACAGCACTGGGTTGGAGGTGAGTTTTCATGGAAATGGTTCATGCTGGCAATTGCATTTATCGTTTCGTTCATTACTGTACTTTACACCTTCCGCATGATGTGGTCTGTCTTTATGGGAGAAGAAAAAAGAACAACAACTTTACCCGTTGAAGAACCTCCTCTTGTGATGCGCATTCCGCTGGCTATTCTTGGCTTTGCATCGTTATGGCTTGTTGTCGGCATTAATCCATTTGATTATTCAGGATGGCTTTATTCCGGTCTCCATGCAGGTAAGTATTTTCAATTAAGTCTCATGCCCCTTATTTCTGCCTTGTGGGTAGTCTTAGCGCTCGTTGCTGGATACCTTCTTCGCAAAAAAGAAATTCAGTCTTCGTTATTGTTCAATACCTTTTATCTCGATCGCATCTATAACACCCTGTTTGTTAAGTCTACCTTGCAATTTGCTGCCCTAACTAATTACATCGACAAAAAATGGATTGACGGTTTTATACATTCAACCGTTTACACACAAGTTATACTGGCACATTTTACGAATTGGTTTGATCGCATAATAATAGATGGATCAGTTAATGGTGTTGCCGGATTGGCCAAGGGTGTTGGATCCATTACCCGTTCATTTCAAAACGGAAAAATTCAGCTTTATATTTTCTGGGCGATTTTCGCAATCATTATTTTTCTAATTTGGCTGATTATTTAATAATTGATGAACATCAAAATACATAACTCCCGCCACAAAGACTCAAAGACACTAAAATTAGTATCCCGTATAATTAGTGAACCTTCGAGCCTTGGTGCCTTAGTGGCAAAAGAAAAAAATAAAAGCAAAACCGAATATTAGTTACATGCAGCAATACCTTATCTCTCTTCTCATTTTTACACCGTTCGTTGCTGCGTTGATCGGTATTTTTATTCCTGCCAAATCCGTTTCCTATTTTAAGGTATTAACACTTCTGACCAATATTTTTCAATTCATATTCCTCCTTCTGATTTTTAGTCTTTACGAATCCAAAGGAACAATTCAATTGATTGAGAAACAGTCTTGGATTACGATTAACATGGGTGAGTTTGGAACTTTAAAAGCTGAATACTTTGTAGGTGTTGATGGCTTAAGCTTACCACTCGTTGCACTCTCCGTTGTTGTGTTGTTAATCGCAACTATTTCTTCCTGGACGATTAACAAAA
Source organism: Chryseolinea sp. (assembly GCA_036787535.1). Classification (GTDB taxonomy): domain Bacteria; phylum Bacteroidota; class Bacteroidia; order Cytophagales; family Cyclobacteriaceae; genus Chryseolinea. The sequence goes on along the minus strand of DAIQPD010000083.1, from coordinate 9,173 downwards.
ATGTGAAAGGATATTTTTTGTTGCTGCTTTTGCTGAATGCTTCCATCATCGGAAGTTTTACAGCACTCGACTTCCTATTATTCTATCTCTTCTTTGAGTTTATGTTGCTGCCTATGTTTTTCCTCATTGCTATTTGGGGCGGTGCAAGGAAAGAGTATGCATCCATCAAATTCTTTTTATACACATTGGTTGGATCAATCTTCATTCTCATTGTAATGATTGGCCTTTACTTATCGGTGAAGGATTCTTCAACACCGGGGCAAATGGTACACAGCTTCAATATACTGAACATGGCCGATTCTTCTAACTTCATTTCCAACACCGCTCTTGATCCTCAGCACAGCTGGAAAATCGGACCGTTTTCAGCAAGGTATTGGGCATTCCTCCTTTTGTTTTTTGGATTTGCCATTAAGTTGCCAATGGTTCCATTGCATACCTGGTTGCCGGATGCACACGTAGAAGCACCCACACCAGTCTCCGTTATCCTCGCTGCACTGCTTCTAAAAATTGGTGGTTATGGCTTGCTCCGAATTGCTTTTCCGATTTTTCCTGACGCAGCACTGCACTTCAGTTGGTTCGTTGGATTGATGGGCGTGATCTCCATTATCTATGGAGGATTAAACGCATTGGCTTGTAAAGATTTAAAACGGATGATTGCATACTCTTCCATATCCCACATGGGATTTGTATTGTTGGGAACAGCATCCCTTACAACAGAAGGTATAGCAGGATCCGTTTATCAAATGGTGAGTCATGGTATTATTTCAGCCATGCTGTTTTTAATTGCAGGAGTTTTATATGATCGAACACAAGATCGTACCATTGGTAATTATTCAGGCCTTTCAACAAAGATGAAATCATACACCGCTGTTGTTGTGGTTGCATTCTTTGCTTCCATGGGCTTACCTGGTTTTTCAGGATTCATTGCCGAGATCATGGTTTTTCTCGGAGCATTCAAATCAAACAGTGTCAATGGACTTCTGCATGAAAGCCTTGCCATAGTCGCAACGCTTGGACTTGTGTTTGGTGCAGCATATTACCTATGGACATTACAGCGAATGTTCTTCGGACCATTCAATTTAAAAGGAGGTATTTTAGAAAGTTCGATTGTTGATCTGAATAAGCGTGAATACCTTATGCTTGTGCCACTTGCCATTGCGACCATCTTCTTTGGAGTAATTCCTCAACCCCTAATGGATCTTATTGATCCCTTTGCAAAACAATTCAGCGAGTTCATGATTAACAGTGGAAAGAGTTTAACACTAAATCCATAACCGGTGGAAGTACTGAGTGATAAACTGGAATTGATTCGAATGAGTATATCATTCTTCATTCCCGAACTTATTCTGATCATCGGTATCATCCTTATTATTTTGATCGGACTGATCAAAAAAGAAAACAAAACGCTTCTTCTCAGTTTTTGCAGCTTGGTAATTGTTGCGTTATCATTTTGGTTTGGAGTTATTCAAACCGGGCAGCACACTTCGCCAGTTAATCTTTTTGTAGGGATGATCCGGGTGGATGGATTTTCTACCTACCTGAAACTTTTAATGGATGCAGGCACAATACTCACCGTGCTCATGACCTGTCGGAGACAAAAAGAACAGCAACATCTTCCTGAGTATTATGTAATGATCCTTGCTGTCTTGTTAGGCTCACATCTTTTGGTGATGAGCAAAAATCTCATCATGGTCTTTCTTTCGCTTGAATTAATTTCAATAAGCTCCTACGTGTTAACTGGTTTTTCATTTTCCCGAAAAGGTTCTGAGGGTGGTTTGAAATATTTTCTTTTTGGATCGATTGCTTCTGCTGTCATGCTCTATGGCTTCTCTTTACTCTATGGATTAACAGGCTCTCTTGACTTTTCGTCTTTCATTCACATTACCACAATAGGTAATTCGCCTTTGTTTTTGATTGGTGGATTTATGGCATTGGTGGGATTCTTTTATAAGATTGCTGCTGCACCACTTCATCCGTGGAGTCCGGATGTATATGAAGCAGCACCCATGCCGGTTGTCGCTTTCTTTTCGGTAATACCCAAACTGGCCGGTATAGGTATATTGACAAAATTTATTCTGACGCTCAGTATAATTAGCCAGCCGGATTTTTCATGGCAAGTTATTCTTTGCGCTATCGCTATACTTTCATTAACCGTTGGCAATTTTTCGGCCCTATGGCAAAAGAATGTGAAACGCCTAATGGCATACTCTTCCATCGCACAATCCGGATTTTTGCTGATTGGTGTTGCCGCACTTCTTCCACAAGGTATTCACTACATGCTTTTCTATGCAACCGTTTACATGATCATGAATTTCCTGGTCTTCGTTTATTTACAGCAGTTCGAATCGCATGGAATGCATGAAATATCTTCCTTTAGCGGAGCAGGGAGAAGCAATCCTTTACCTTTTATTTTCATGCTAATCGGCTTTATATCACTCATTGGCTTACCGCCAACGGCAGGATTTACAGGTAAACTATTTATTTTCTCCTCGCTTTGGGAATCGCTTCAACAATCCGGACATGTCATTTTACTTTTGCTCTTTATCTTTGGTTTGCTCAATACCATCGTTTCTTTATTCTATTATTTGCGCATTCCCTATTATGCTTTCATAAAAAATGGTGAAAGCAACTTAAAAACGAATATTATTTCATTCGAAAATCTTTTGGGTATTATCTTGGTTATAGGCGTACTCTATCTCTTCTTTAACCCAGGTTTGTTGATGGGATGGATTAATAAAATTAACTTTACACTTTAATTCCGTTATCTGTTAAACGTTATCTGCTAATGGTATTAATTCAATGATACCGGTTAACATTAACGATTAACGATTAACGATTAACTGATAACGAACCATGAGCGACCAAATCCTTCACGAATGCGGCATTGCCCTCATCCGATTGCGAAAGCCTCTCTCCTACTACATCGAAAAATATGGCTCTATGTATGCCATGAACAAGATGTACATCCTCATGGAAAAACAACACAATCGAGGGCAGGATGGAGCAGGGATTGCCAACATTAAACTCGATGTAGATTCAGGTCACCGTTACATTAGCCGATACAGATCAATTAAACCCCAGCCAGTCGCCCACCTCTTCAAGAAAATTGGCAAAAAATTCAAGAAAGCTCAGAAAGAAGGAAAAGATAAATACAAGAATGAACAGTGGCTTAAAGAGAATGTAGCTTTTACAGGTGAACTCTGGCTCGGACATTTGCGCTATGGAACGCACGGAGTTAATAATATAGAGAACGTTCACCCTTTCTTGCGACAGAATAACTGGAGAAGCCGAAACCTCGTCATGGCCGGTAACTTCAACATGACCAACGTTGACGAACTGTTTGATATTCTGGTTGGACTAGGCCAACATCCAAAAGAAAAAGTAGACACTGTTACGGTGATGGAAAAAATCGGTCACTTTTTGGATGAAGAAGTGCAAGGACTTTTTGAAAAGTATAAAGATAAATTCTCGAACCGCGAGGTATCGGATATTATTGAAAACGAAATTGATTTGCCACGCATGTTACGCAGAGCATGCAAAGATTTTGATGGTGGATACACCATGGCAGGTATGATCGGATCAGGATCTGCATTTGTGGTTCGTGATCCAAATGGTATTCGCCCTGCGTACTTCTATGCAAATGATGAGTTTGTTGTAGTGGCATCCGAAAAACCGGCTATCAAAACAGCTTTCAATGTTGACTACAATCAGATTGAAGAGGTAAAACCAGGTCATGCCTTGGTGATTGAAAAGAATGGCGATTTCGCTCAACATCAAATTGTGCAGCCAGGCGAAAAGACATCTTGTAGTTTTGAACGAATTTATTTCTCTCGCGGAAACGACCCAGATATTTATAAAGAACGCAAGCAACTGGGAAGACTATTAGTTCCGCAGGTATTGCGTGCTGTTAATTTTGATATTAAGAACACTGTTTTCTCCTACATTCCGAATACGGCAGAGACTGCGTTTTATGGATTGATGGCAGGTATAGAAGATTACCTTGTTGCCAAGCAAAAAGACATTATCATTGATCGAAAACCCTCTGTTGATTCGCTTGAAGAAATTCTATCCTTCCGGCCACGGATCGAAAAGCTGGTATTAAAAGATGTAAAACTCCGAACCTTCATTACCGATGATGAGCACCGCGATGAACTTGTTGCCCACGTTTATGATACTACTTACGAAGTGATTCGTAAAGGCATTGATACCTTAGTTGTGATTGATGACTCTATTGTTCGGGGAACGACCTTAGAGAAAAGTATTCTTAAAATGCTGGATCGGCTTGAGCCTAAAAAAATTGTAGTGGTTTCATCTGCTCCTCAAATACGCTTCCCTGATTGTTATGGAATTGATATGAGCAAGATGGGTGATTTCGTTGCCTTCCGCGCCATGCGATCATTATTAGCAGATCAAGGAAAAGATTATTTGTTAGGCGAGGTTTACGAAAAATGCAGAAGAGCCCGCGGGCACGAAACACAATCGAATTACGTAAAACTTCTGTATGACCAATTTACAGACGAAGAAATTTCAGCCAAAATATCAGAGATTGTGCGCCCGGCAGATATGAAAGCGGAAATAGAAGTAGTCTTCCAAACGGTTGAGAATTTACACAAAGCCATACCCCATCATAGTGGCGATTGGTACTTTACAGGTAATTACCCAACAGCAGGAGGTATGAAAGTAGTGAACCGATCATACACTAATTATATGGATGGAAAATTAGTCAGAGCATACTAATTTCTGCATTTACCCCATTTTTATTTCCTTCGATTGTTAACGCTTAATTTAATACTTGTTAACTCGGCCTGTTAATACCCCATACAGCAGGATATTACGAAGAAGGTTTTTCACCTTCAATTCTATTAGTTTATATTGCTAATAGTAAAACCTAAACAAATTTTATGAAGAAAAATCTACTGCTAACTGTGGTCTGGCTGGTGTGTATTTCGATACCCGGCTTTGGACAAGACAAGGTTGTTTCAGGAAAAGTAACATCTGTAGAAGATGGAATGGAAGTCCCCGGAGTGAATGTTTTAGTAAAGGGCACAACAATTGGAACATCTACAAGTGCAACTGGAACATACACCTTAAGCATTCCAGATGGAAAAACTACGTTGGTTTTCTCATTTATTGGTTACAAAACTATAGAAGTTGAAATCGGATCACGTACTGTAGTTGATGTGTCTTTGGATTCTGATGCCACTCAATTATCAGAAGTAATTGTGGTGGGTTATGGAACGCAGATCAAGCAAGATTTAACAGGGAACATTGCCAAAGTAAGTGGTGACGTTATTCAAAACACACCCGTTACCTCCTTTGAACAAGCCATACAGGGAAGAGCACCTGGTGTTCTGATCACTTCTCAGAATGGAAAAGTTGGTCAAGGAATAAATATTCGGATACGAGGATCTTCATCCATATCTGCCGGCAACGAACCTCTTTATGTAGTTGATGGTATGATTATTAATAGCGATAATTTCTCGAACACCTCTGCAGCAACAAATGCATTGGCTGACCTCAATACAAACGACATCCAATCCTAGAAATTCTTAAGGATGCTTCCGCTGCAGCGCTCTATGGATCTAGAGGAGCCAATGGCGTGGTTTTAATAACAACAAAACGTGGCAAAGCAGGAAAAACAAATTTTAGCATTAACTACCAATTTGGTGGAAGCAAACCAACAGGTTATCGTGAATTCGTAAATGCTGAGCAATATGTTGAGCTTATGCGCGAATCAGCCTATAATAACGATTTGGCTGATGGTATCGACCCTATTGCAAATCCTGGAGACTATGGAGGGTCATGGCTTGAATATATAGAAGATGAATTTGACTTTCTTGCTGGAGATACGGATTGGCGAACATTGGAAACAGATACTGATTGGAATAAAGAAGCCTTCCAAAAAGCAACTCAACAACAGTTTGATATTTCAGCAAATGGTGGAAATGAAAAGACAAAGTTCTTTATTAGTGGAAGTTCATTAGATCAAGATGGTATCCTTATTGGAAATAACTTTAAACGAATTTCTGGAAGAGCAAATATTGATCACAATGCGACAGATAAACTTAGTTTTGGATTAAGCGTATCCATTGCTCATTCAAAAAATACGCGAGTAACTGATGATAATGAGTTTTCAACACCGCTTCAATTAGTAGCTCAGGCTCCAATCACTCCAGTAAGAGATAAACAAGGTAATCTGTACGATGATGCGATTAACCCAGGGATGTTCTATTATCCTGCTACGGTAGAGCGGGAAAATTCATCATACCTTACAAAGGTTTTTCGGAACATAGCATCCACTAACGTGACTTACAAAATTACACCCGATTTAAAAATTGTGGGTGAATATGGCTTCGATTTACTTACTCAAAACGAAGATCGATATCAAAATGAATTAACACAAACGGGCAGAAGTGTTGGTGGATATGGACAATCACGGTGGGTTCAGGTTTTTAATAGTACTGCCCGAGCGCTATTAATTTGGGATAAAACCATTAACAACCACACCATATCGGCAACTGGCGGATTTGAGTATCAACAAAAATCAATAACACAATCAAATGTAGAAGGTCAGGGATTTCCACTTAAAGAATTAACCAAGATAACATCTGCAGCAGAAATTGCTATTGGAAGTTCTAATTTTGAAGATGAATATTTCTTATCCTATTTCGCTAGAGCGAACTACAAGTTCAAGGATCGCTATTTAGTAAGTTTTAGTGGTCGGGCAGATGGTTCTTCTAAATTTGGTAACGCTAATCGATATGGATTTTTTCCAGCAGGATCTGTGGGTTGGATTCTTTCACAAGAAGATTTTCTATCTGAGAACGATGCTATAAGTTTCTTAAAATTCAGAGCTAGTTATGGTTTAGTAGGAAACGCAGCTATTCCGAATTACAGATACTTTGCTCAGTACTCTGGAATAAAATACAATGGCGAATCTGGCTTGGCTCCAACTCAAATTTCAAATCCAGATTTAGGATGGGAAAAAACAGCACAGCTAGATATTGGAGTTGATTTCGGTTTCTTCAATGACAAAATCACAGGTGAAGTTGATTACTATAACAAACAAACGAGTGATCTTTTGTTTGAAACACCTGTACCTTCTACATCAGGCTATACCACTCAGTTTAAAAATGTCGGAGAGCTTGAAAACAAAGGTTTTGAATTTGTTCTTAATTATAACATAATAAAGACATCGGATCTTTCAGTAAGCATTGGTGGTAACTATGCAAATAATAAAAACAAGATTCTAAAACTTGATGGTCAGCAGACTAGCATAGACCCAGGAAGTTCCAGGTACATCAATTTTGTACAAGTCGGCCAACCAATTGGTGTATTCTATGGAAGAGAATATGCGGGAGTAGATCCTGCAAACGGTGATGCACTTTGGTATGTAAACGGAGCTATAGAAGGAGAAACAACAAGTACATATAATGATGCTAACTCAGTAGTGTTGGGTAATCCTACTCCTACTTCAACCTATGGTTTCAGTGCTAACGCCACATACAAGGGAATTGAACTTTCAATACTTTTTCAAGGAGTAGCCGGAAACAAAATTTATAATGCAGGCGGTGGTTTTATGTCAGCGAATGGTCGCTATGAAGATACCTCTACGATTGATCAATTGGATCGTTGGCAAAATCCTGGTGATATCACAAACGTGCCACAAGCCAGACTTTATGCCAATAACGGGGCGCAAGCATCTAGTCGCTTCCTAAGTGATGGATCATACACTCGTTTAAAGAATGTGACTCTTGCCTACAATTTTCCAGGTGCCGCTCTTAGTAAATTATCCATGACTAGTCTTCGTGTTTATTTCACTGGACAGAACTTGATGACGTTTACAAAGTATGACGGATGGGATCCTGAAGTAAACACAGATTACCTGGCTAGCAATATTTTCCTCTCGAACGATTTCTATGCAGCACCTCAGGCAAAGACATTTACTATTGGTGTAAAAATTGGTTTCTAATTAAATCAACTAACAATGAAAACATATAAACTAAAAATAGTAGCAGCACTCATCACTTTGTTTTTTGTGAGTAGCTGTAATGACAAGCTTGATGTTACAGATCCCGATGCTATTTCTGACGAGTTGTCACTTAGTAATGACAAAAATGTTAAGTCAACTTTATTAGGGGCTTACGATGGCTTATCTCAATCTGGTCTATTTGGAGGTGAGGTTCTTCTTAATAGCGAATTACTTGCAAGCAACGGGGAAGTAGTCTTTTCAGGAACTTTCAATGACCCTGCGGATATCTGGCGTAAAATTATGACAACCACAAATGGAGATGTGTCAACTTTCTGGATTGAGTCTTATAATACCATTAATGTTTGCAATAATGTGCTCAGTGCACTTGATGTTGTAAATGAAGATGATAGAGATCAGGTAGAAGGTGAAGCATTGTTCTTGAGAGGATTGACTTACTTTGAACTTGTAAAATACTTTGGGCAACCTTACTCTGCTGGAAATTCATCCTCTAATTTGGCTGTTCCTCTAATGCTGGTAGATGACCGAAATAGTCTAGAACAACCAGATCGGGCAACAGTAGAAGAAGTTTATACTCAAATTTTAGAAGATCTTACAACTGCAGAAAGTCAACTAGCAGAAGGGCAAGTATCTGGACGAGCATCAAAAGAAGTAGCTGCCGCAATACTCTCAAGAGTGTATCTTCAAATGGCGAACTATGCAGAAGCAAGGGATGCAGCGAATAGGGTAATAGAGTCAGATGTATACAGTCTCAATAATTCATATGCAGCTTGCTTTAATAACGCTACTACAAACGAAGATATTTTTGATATACCTGTACTTACCCAAGATGGTGTAAATTCTATGCAGACATATTATGCAGCCACCACAGAAGGAGGCAGAGGTGATGTAGAAGTACAACAAGAGCATCTTGATCTCTATACCTCTGACGATGAGCGCTTGGATCTTTTTTACATAGACGAAAGTACAGACGAAATAAGGGTTGGTAAATGGGTGTATTTGTATGGCAATGTAAAAATTGTAAGACTCGCTGAAATGTATTTAACACGCGCAGAGTGCAATTTTAGGTTAGCTACTGCAATTGGTGATACTCCATTAAATGATGTTAACCTTATAAGAGACCGGGCTGGATTAACAGATTTAGGTACAGTTGATCTTGCCCAAATATTGCATGAACGCAGAC
>DAIQPD010000308.1:0-3457 GCA_036787535.1 Chryseolinea sp. | reverse complement strand
TCCGCTAATACATTTCAGAATAGACTCCTCGCAACACAAGGGCAGTTACATACCCATGATTCATACACGCTGGATTAAGAACATTGGCAACAAAGCTGAGCTAGATCAGATAGAGAATTTTAGCAAGAAGCTCATTGAGGAAATCATTGACCTTGCTAAGAAATGCCATGAAGGTTATGAGAAATCAATTCAATTGATTATCAATCTTAAATCAGCGTCTGATTCAGTCTAAAAGAATTATTATATCTTCGTCCCAACCATCACCTTGTGTGTTTTGATTCACGAGCCATCATGGCAGCTATTCCAATTACACTTTAAAATTGATAGCATATAGGTATCCACAGTACCTAAAAACAGTAATTTTTAATGATTTATTGGTTCAAAGCACTACCACACGTGGCATAGGAAGAAGGTCATTGTAAGATAAAGAAATGAAAGATGCACAATCGACTTTCAATAAAAATGAAATAACAGGAGATTGAATTAACTCCTGTTACTTCGGTTGTGAGACAGCTTAGGTATGCTGCAAGCAATACCCAAGCTTTTCCAGTTGTGACAATGCGAGTTCATCCCACCGATCGCAGCCTTGTTCGCTGTTATCCATATAGGCCACATGCCTTTGATCTTCGTTATCATAGTAAAACCGGATGTCAAGGTATGTACCAAAATCATGAGGACAACGGATGATCTTGAAGTGGGATCCAACCGGAGTATCGCCATACACGCGTTGGAGTTGACCAATGTAGGTACGCGCTTCAAACCGTGCCTGATTGATGTAGTCTTCCATACCCACCTGTGCGCACGGTCCGCTTATTGGTGTTGTTGTTACTAATTCGATGTAGTCTGTCATAACGCATCATGTTTAAGTTGAACATTTTTTATGCGCGACTACACCGGTTCTTACGATGACAGCACAAGAGATGAAATCCTTGTGCGCTCCTTACCAGAGGAAACGGAATAAATGGAATGGTGCGGGGGAGGTGGGTTTATGCCGTAGTCTCTGGCAAGGAGTCAGCGGAAGAGCCGAACTTAGTGCAAAAAATAGGCAGGAAATCTTTCGATCATCCTGCCTTATCCAAGTAAATGGGCTCCTTGAATTTTATTTTTATTCGGCCATTAATTGACCTTCATATAGACATTGCGCTTACTTTTTCCCTTTCGGAGCCTGTTGTTTACCAGATCAATTTTCAAAGATAAAAATAAACCGGATAATTCAGGGTTTAGGGTTGTGTCCGTAGGATCAAACGTTGCTCTATAGGTTGGCATCGGATGATTGTCCTCATGTTGCAGGTTCTGCCACCCCAATGTATCATATTCATTTTTTCGCCACTTGTTATTAACGATCTCGTACCCGTTCTGCTTGGGTAAAATGAAAATGGTATCGCGGATCATACCCCTGCCCAACTTGCGATCTGTAAATGGGTGCTGCACTTCAAACTCCACTTCTTTAACATATCGTCCAATGATCTGCTCTTGCCTCACTTCTTTTTGGGAACATGCTTGAAAAAGAATGATCAGTATAATTGATGATAAAATTAGTCGCGTCATGTTAGTTTTTGTTTATGTAGTCAACCATTAGCAATAGCATATTTCGAACGCTCCGCTTGGTTCCATCTTCCGTATTGTAATAGCGAACGCGGAAACTCTCATACGAAATACTTTCCAGTCGTTTCGTTTGAAAGAAACGCGAGAAGAATCTGATTAGATCAGATACGTTCTTGTTGTTGATGACTTTCGTTTCGATAAACACCCTCAGCAAATACGCCAACTGGGAGACGGACATCTCGGTTTTCAACTTAAAGTCCTCAGCCAGCACAATACCTGCGGCATTTTTCTCATTCAGCTTATGCATCTTTTCCAGATAGAATATTTCTTCGGCAAGCCATTCGGCAAGTTGTTCTTTTAAGGAGTGTATCGTTCTATTATAGCCTACACCGGGTTTCATCTGCGTCTGGTTGACCATCTTCAGAAAAAAAGACAGCCTTTCAATTCTACCGGAAGATGAATCGACCGTTTCCAATTGAGCCACAACATAGTTGGTATAGTAGCGAAAGTATTTAATGGTGTTATAGTTGAGGTAAAGCAATTCAGCACGAAGGTCATCATCGATGCTGCTTTCATTATCCTTTTTGAAATTGACTATGCGCTGAATCTCTTTTTGAATCTCCTTGACGTAAATAATTTTCCGGTAGGTAATCTGCCCTGCAGGAATGTTCTCGATGAACTTCTTCATGGGATGCAGCACCAGTTCGATGAGTTGAGGTTCTGTCGCTAGCCGGTTGAGCTTATCCTGAAGCTCACCATAGGTTTTCACAATGTCGCTACCGGCCAATGTAATGTAACTTTCCGGTGCCTTCGTGTCCTGATCAAAGTACTTGGTAAAGTGTCGTTCAATGAAAGTCAATAGGTCCTCAACCGCTGCACAGGATAGTCGGTGAAGTTCGTAATAATTCTGATCCTCACTCCTATCATCAATGACCTTAGCAAGCAGATCCATCAGACGAATCAATTCCTGCTGATGTAATTGAATGTGGCGTTCCAGGTGGCGCTCGTCTTCGAAGGCATAAATCTCATGAACAAACTTCTTTTTTATTCTCTCGACCTCATCACGCAAAATATTCTTCGATGTCTCTAACTGATCTGGCGTAACAGAAACTCCCTGCTCACGTGTTGTGAGTAGTTCGTTGGTAATAACATGCTCCAACTTCTCCAGTTCATATCTTAAGACTGCATTCATGCATGATCGATGACAGTAATGAGCCGTACACGCGGAAGAATTCCGGGTGTTCTTGTACTTCCATTACACAAATAGAATCGATCACCCTACCGGAGAGAGTAATCATTTAATCAATAAAGCACATTCAGTTGTCCGTTGTAAACCGTGGACTGCGAACAATTAACCAGTGTGAGTTGGTAGGTATAGACGCCTGTAGGAACGATACTACCTGATCCGTTTAGTCTGGCATTCCAAATAATATCTCCACCAATGACTCCTAAGTGATTTGCTGTGACTGTTGCGCTGGCCGCAAACACCTGTACATTGCTGGCATTTTTAATCGTAAGCGTGTAACTGTATGCATTGATCGGACTATAGTTTGTACCCGAAGCAGTAACGATCCAGTTATCGTTATAGCCATCACCATTGGGTGTAATGAGGTTAGGAATAAACGTATCGAAACCTCCCATCAGGACGCGATAGACCGTCACCGTGGCAGAGGCCATCTGGTTTGTATTCAAATCTTGAACCGACACGTTAACATCAGCAGTTTGGCTCAATGCAAGACTGACACTGGCAACGCCATTGGTTGTGGGCCATGCAATGGCTGGTGTTACAATCGACCACGTGTAAGAATAACTACCGGAACCTCCACTTACTACCGCTGTGAGCGATCGCGAACATGAGTTGGCAGCAGTACCAGTTTGATTGATCGTAACGCTTAGCGCTAAACTTTGAATG
>DAIQPD010000082.1:0-17071 GCA_036787535.1 Chryseolinea sp. | reverse complement strand
ACCTTATGGTCGATGGAAAATTATTCAAAGCCGGAACAGCAGAGGAACTTGCCAACGATCCGTTGGTTCGTAAAGTTTATCTTGGTCAAAATTTCGAATTGCGAAGAGCTAAGGTAACGCTTGAAAATAATGACAATTGGAAAGAGTCTTAACCAGGTAAGATGTAGAGGGTGCGAAGTACGATCTCAATCGGACGAGCGGACTCCTGCTATTTAGCCTTAACTAAACCGTTCCCAATTCCGTCAATTAAATCACACCTTGTACATTGTAAATCGTACCTCATACTTCAATATCTTTCTTACTTTTGAAGATATGGTTTTTTGCAAATGGGGTTAATTAATTCGATTATAACGTGGGTCATGAAACAGCGCATTCATCAGATTGAGCTGTTTATTAAATATCCGCATGAAGTGCAGGATGAGCTTTTTAGAAAGCTTGTGCATAACGCACGTTATACCGAGTTCGGCCAGCGATATGGATTTGAAAGTATTATATCATACGAACATTTTCGCGATCGTGTACCGATACACACGTACGAAAAAATGTATCCTTACATTGAACGGTTGATGCGCGGTGAACAAAACATCCTTTGGCCTTCTGAGATAAAATGGTTTTCAAAATCGTCCGGCACTACCAATGCACGCAGTAAGTTTATCCCCGTCTCAATGGAAGCATTGGAAGATTGCCACATGAAGGGAGGAAAAGATATGTTGTCGATGTATGTTAACAATTATCCCGAAACAAAAATCTTTGATGGAAAAGGATTGGCCATTGGTGGCAGTCACCAAATTAATGAGTTTGATCCAAGCGCAACATCGTATTATGGTGATGTTTCTGCTGTCATTCTTCAGCACCTTCCCATATGGGCTCAGTTTATTCGAACGCCAAGTTTAGAAACTGCACTGATGGGCAATTGGGAAGAGAAGATGGAGAAGATGGCGAAAGAAACCATTGGCGATAATGTTACCAACATTGCTGGTGTACCTACCTGGACTATTTTGTTGCTTCAAAAAATTATGGACATGCAACAGAAGAAAAGTATTCTCGAGGTATGGCCAAACTTAGAAGTGTTCTTTCATGGAGCAGTTTCGTTTGCTCCCTATCGAAATGTATTCAAGTCGCTTATCCCAAGTACTTCAATGCGATATTGGGAAACCTATAATGCCAGCGAAGGCTTTTTTGGAATTCAGGATCAAAAAGATTCTGATGAACTTTTACTGATGCTAGACTATGGGATTTTTTACGAATTTATTCCGGCAGAAGAGATTGAAATTGAAAATGTAAAAGCCATACGCTTAAGTGATGTGGTCTTGGAAAAAAATTATGTGCTTGTTATTTCTACCAATGCAGGCTTATGGCGTTACAACATCGGTGATACGATTAAGTTCACATCGCTGAATCCGTATCGCATAAAAATTTCAGGCCGCACCAAACATTTTATTAATGCCTTTGGTGAGGAGTTGATTGTAGAAAACGCAGAGACCGCCATTACCATTGCTTGCGAACAAACAGACGCTGTTATACAAAATTTTACAGCGGCTCCAATCTACCTTGAAGCCAGAAAAAAAGGTGGCCACGAATGGATCATCGAATTTAGTGTACAGCCAAAAAGTCTTTCAGAATTTAGTCGTGTGTTAGATGAAACCCTGCGCAGCATCAATTCAGATTACGATGCCAAACGCGCACACGATCTTGCGCTCGTTGCTCCAAAAGTTCATTGCGTTGAAGAAGGTACCTTTTATCTCTGGATGAAGAAAAGAGGTAAGTTAGGTGGGCAAAACAAAGTACCTCGGCTTTTTAATTCTCGTGAGTATGTTGATGATATTTTAAAGATGCTGGCAGAAGCTTAATCGTTCATTCACGCTTAATACTCCTTAACCACGAAATGAATCGCCAACTTCGAGTTTCCTCTACAATCGCTCCACTCTCTGCGGCACGGTTTACTTTCTCTACAGTATAGAAAGCAGAAGGTAAAATTTCTTTCAAATGATGAAGCAAATCATCAAGATGCTCGCGTTCGATTACAGTGAATACAAGATTTTCATGACCATCTGGTCCTTCTGCATTAACATGCGTATATCGGTTCTGTTTTGTATTTAAATAGTTTATCAATTCCTTCACATCCCTTCTGGTAATAATTCTCACAATCACTTTGCCGTATGCAATGCGTTCCTCTATAATCATCCCTACAAAAATTCCCATGGCGAAACCACCTGGATAAGCCACATAGCAAATCCAATTATCGAGATGCTCAAAAATTTGACGAATGGCCATCAACCAGATGAACGATTCAAAGAAACCCAATATGGTTGCTGTCATTCTTCTTCCGCCCAGAACATAAATAATCCGGATGGTATTAATGGATACATCGGTTATGCGCGCCAGAAAAATTAACAAAGGCAACAAAAAATAACTAAAGGCAGAGGATGAGATTCCGAGTGATTCAGTGAAGAAGCTTTCCATATGATATTGTGTTGGCTTTTAAAGATAGGCAGAGATCAATGTTACCAGTTTCCGTTTACCGGTGACCAGTAACTGGCAACCGGCATCCCTGTTAAATTCTCTCAGATTGAAGGGCTTACTAGCCAAACAAATCCTGAAACACCTCTGTAATTTTTCCAAAGGTCTTTACTTTAATTTTTGTTTTACTCAGATCTAACGATTTTTTACTGTGACGTGAAATGTAAATTTCCTGGAAGCCCAATTTCTCTGCTTCCGAAATACGTTGATCGATACGATTGACTGCCCGCAACTCACCGCCCAAACCTACCTCTGCCGCAAAACAGATTTTATCTGAAATGGAAATTTCTTCCATCGATGAAATCAAAGAAATACAGATTGCTAAATCAATTGCCGGGTCTTCCACTTTAATTCCACCCGCCATATTTAGAAAAACATCTTGTGTTCCCATTTTAAATCCACAGCGTTTTTCTAAAACAGCGAGCAGCATGTTCAAACGCTTTTGATCAAATCCTGTCGGACTTCGTTGTGGTGTTCCATACGATGCCGGGCTCACCAAAGATTGAATCTCAATCAGCAAAGGTCTGTTACCTTCAATCGTTGCACCAATAGTAACACCACTTAAATGACCATCTTTCTGCGAAATCAGAATTTCTGATGGATTTGAAACTTCACGCAAGCCTGTGCCCAGCATTTCATAAATACCGATTTCAGATGTTGATCCAAATCGGTTTTTAGTAGTACGCAAAATGCGATACGCCAAATGTCGATCGCCTTCAAACTGGAGAACGGTATCCACCATGTGCTCCAATACTTTTGGTCCTGCCAGCATACCGTCCTTTGTGATGTGGCCTATTAGAAAAACGGGGGTGTTTGTTTCTTTTGCAAACTTCATCAATTCGCCTGCACATTGTCTTACTTGTCCAATGCTCCCGGCACTCGAATCCAACACGCCAGAGTGAAGCGTTTGTATTGAATCAATGATGACAAGACTTGGTTGAAGCGACTCTATCGATAAGAATATGTTCTTTGTATTTGTTTCGGTAAGGATAAAAAATTTCTGAGACGTATTTCCCAGCCGCTCCGCTCTCATTTTTATTTGCTGATCGCTTTCCTCCCCAGAAACATACAACACCTTCTGATTTTTAAGCTGAAGACCAACCTGCAACATTAACGTTGACTTACCTATGCCGGGCTCACCACCTATCAGCACCAGGGAACCCGGTACAATGCCTCCTCCCAAAACACGATTAAGTTCTTCATCGCCTGCGCTTATCCTAATTTCTGAAGACGATTCAACTTGATCAAGGGTTTTTGCTTTGTTGTTTTTTGCACGAGATGATTCCTGCCTCCACTCGTTCTTGGTAGATTCTTCCTTATTTACAACCTCCTCGGCAAACGTATTCCACGCCTCACATGATGGACATTTGCCAAGCCACTTGGCAGACTCGTAGCCGCAACTCTGACAGTAAAAAACAGTTCTTGATTTTGCCAATGGAATAAAATTAACTTCAAATTTAAACAATCCTGATCGTTCCTTATTTCCACTGAAAAAACCTATTGGATTTTAAGTCGGATTATCTTTATTTGAACCAAAATATTGCCCTTAATTTTATTAGCTAAGACCCTTGAAAACCTATACCCCAACCAAATCTATGAACAAGTTGCTATTTTTTGTCTTTATGGTCTATTCTGCCGCTGCTTTGGCTCAAAAAGCTCCTATGAAATATGGAGATATACCAATGGACGATTTAACCATGACCACTTACAGCAAAGACTCCTCCGCGTCTGCCGTTGTACTTTTTGATTACGGAAAGGCCTATATGTCCATTACCACAGTAGATGTTAAGCTAAATTATGAACGCCATGTTCGCATTAAAATTCTCAAGAAGAACGGTTTAGAGAATGCTGACGTTGGGATACCACTCTTTCACTCCGGAAGCGCTGAAGAAAAAGTGGGTAAATTAAAGGCAACTACTTATAATCTGGAAAATGGAAAAGTTGTAGAAACCGTTATGGACAAGAGTGGAATTTTTAAAGAGAAATTCAACCGCAACATTAACCTTCAAAAATTTACCTTTCCTAATGTAAAAGAAGGAAGTATCATAGAGTACACTTATACTCTTTATTCTGAGTTCTGGACAAATTTTCCTAATTGGCAATTTCAAAAGGACATACCTGTTCGTCATTCTGAGTATTGGGCTAATATCCCTGACTTTTTTATAATGGAGAAGTATATGCAAGGATACATCTCTCCAACTTCTTATGAAGTGAAAGCCGTAGGAAGCGACAAGGCTCACCATTGGATTATGAAAGATGTGCCAGCCTTCAAAGCAGAGCCCTTTATGACCAGCGAAGATGATTATGTCTCCAAAATAAATTTTGCATTAGCCTATGTTAATTTTCCAGGTCAGGCGACACGAGAAATTATGGGTTCCTGGGACAAACTTCGAACTGAACTGTTAGAATCTCAAAGCTTTAGTAAGGCTGTGTCGGGTTCTAATTTTCTGAAGAAAACTGTTGAAGAAATAATTGCTGGCAAAACCGAACCCATGCAAAAAATAGAAACTATTCATACATATGTTAAGAAAACACTTGAGTGGAATGGAGAGAAGGACAAGTATGCTGACGACCTAAAAAAAGTTATGGAAACAAAGAAAGGTACAGCAGCTGATATAAACATTACGCTAGCTTCCATGCTAGAGAAGGCGGGGATTGATGTTGAGCTTGTTTTGTTAAGTACCAGGGACCATGGCTTCATTAGACAATCGTATCCTATGGAAGAGCAACTCAACTATGTTGTGTGTCTTGTAAGACTAGACGGTAAACCCATATTTCTCGATGCCACAGAAAAATACATACCTGTGGGAGTATTACCTGAGCGATGCTTAAATGGAGAAGGCTTGATTATCTCAAAGATTAATACTGGCTGGATTTCTTTGGATTCAAAAACAAAGTCAAGAACTGTTTATAGTGCCGATATGACTTTAAATTCTGAAGGAGAATTAAAAGGTAAATTAAACATCAGCCGTGATGGATATGATGCCCTTGAAATGCGTGAAGACTATCACGCAATCGGAGAAAAAGAATACCTGAAAGACTATTTAGGAGCCAAGGCCAATTGGATGGTTGAAAAGAGTGAATTTCAAAACATGAAAGAAATAGATAAAGTAGCTAAAGAAATTCATGAGCTTCAAATTAATGAACACGCCTCTTTAGCAGGAGATGCTATCTATTTAAACCCCTTTGTTACGGGCCAATTAGAAAAAAATCCCTTTACACTAGAAACCCGTGAATACCCCGTGAACTATGGCAGTCCTCAAGAGGTAATATATTCTTGCCGCATTGCATTACCTGATAGTTTTGCTATTGATGAAATGCCGCAAAGCAAAGTGTTTATGCTCCCAGGAAATGCCGCAAAGTATATGTACAATGTATCACAGATGGGTAACACCATAAGTATTACCAGCAGTTTTCAAATAAGTAAAACGCTCTTCGTTCAAAATGATTACCCACATCTGCGTGAGTTTTACAATCTGGTAGTGGCTAAGGAAGCGGAACAAATTGTATTAAAGAAAAAGTAACATGAAAAATTTAGCCATCATATTTCTTGCCTTATTTGTTCTCACTGCAAAAGCGGCTGATCCTAAATTTCCCGTAAGTGCTATTCCAGAAGAATTGAAAAAGGATGTTAATGTTGTTGTGCGAGAAGATCAAATGAGGTTCACAATTGTATCTCAAAGCAAAGCAACGCTTCATGTTTACTTTGTTGCCACCATTCTCAACGAAAACGGAAAAGACTTCGCTGAGGAAACAATAGGCTACGACAGACTTAGTAAGATTATTATGTTTAAAGGGACTGTATACAATGCTCAGGGAGAATTAATAAAGAAGCTCAAGACTAGTGAAATTTATGATCAGAGTGCTTATGATGGCTTCAGTTTATATAGTGATAACAGACTAAAGCATGCAGACCTTTCACAAGGAGTCTACCCCTACACAATTGAGTATGAATACGAAATCGAATATAAGTTTCTATTCTTTATTCGGGGCTCCGCTTTGCTTTCGAAAGAAAAAGTTTCCAGCGAACATTTTTCCTATACCCTAGTTTATCCTCAAGCACTAAGACCGCGTTATAAAACCCCCAACATAAATGAGTTGCCTGTAGTATCTATCACGAATGGAATAGAAACTACTTCCTGGGATTTTAAAAACATAAAACCTATAAAGTTTGAACCTCTTTCAAAAAGAGAAGATCTCATTGCTCAGATTATTGCTGCTCCGACAAAATTCGAATATGATAGCTATGTTGGAACAATGACAAGCTGGGATGAGTTTGGACAATGGATTGGAACATTAAATAAAGGCCGAAATACTTTGCCTGAAGAAACCAAGCAAAAAATTAAACAGCTAACGGCCAATCTTAAAACACCTGAGGAGAAAGTAAAAGCCCTATACGAATACATGCAAAACAAAACCCGGTACGTAAGCATTCAGCTTGGTATTGGAGGATTCCAACCCTTCGAAGCTTCAGTTGTTGATCAAACTGGCTATGGAGATTGCAAAGCCCTTTCTAACTACATGGTAGCTATGCTAAAGGAAATTGGTGTCGATGCAAATTATGTTCTCATTGAAGCCGGTAAAGGAAATGATGGCTTGCGAAAAGATTTTCCCAGTTCACAATTTAATCATGCTATTGCAGCCGTGCCCAATGGAGCAGATACCTTATGGCTTGAGTGTACGAGTCAAACCAATCCTTTTGGTTATATGGGGACTTTCACTGGAGATCGCCAGGCATTGATGATTACTGATAATGGAGCCAAGGTAGTAAACACAATCCATTACTCAGCTAACCAAAACGTTCAATCCAGATCAGCAGATGTCTCTGTTGATTTAACTGGAAATGCCAAAGCGAAAGTAAGAACAAACTATTCTGGCACTCAATATGAATATAGCGGTTTGAATTTCATGTTAAACGATCAGCATGACGATCAGAAAAAATGGGTTCAAAAAAACACAAACATTCCTGTGTTTGATGTTACAAGTTTTAAAATGACAAACATAAAAGATAAAATTCCTACTGCTATTGTTGATCTTGATCTTACCTTAAACCGATTTGCAACGGTGAGTGGCAAGCGCGTTTTCATTACACCTAACTTAATGAACCGGTCCACCTATATTCCTGAAAAAGTAGAAAGCAGAAAAACGAACGTTGTACGAAAGACTACCTATACCGACCTGGATACAATCCGCTATCATTTGCCAGAAGGTATTTATCCTGAGTTTTTACCAACCACTATTAAACTGAAAAATCGCTTTGGTGAATACGAAGCGTCCTTTCAACTTGATCAGGATAATTTACTGTACATAAGAAAAGTGAAAATGAACAAGGGTGAATTTCCTGCTGAGTCATACTCTGAGCTCATTGAGTTTTACCGCAGTATGAATAAAGCTGATAACACTAAAATAGTTTTTCTAAGCAAGACCTGATTTCTAAAAGGTTTTTCTGAAACTCAAAAGCCACTACATTTGTTAGTGGCTTTTGAACTTAAGAAAACATGGTTTTCATACGCTTATTATCCCGATGTCCGCTTTGGTTACTGTATGGACTTTCTGATTTCTTGTTTTTTGTAGGATATTACTTAGTGCGATACCGAAGAAAGCTGGTTCAGAAAAATCTTCAAAACTCCTTTCCTCAAAAATCTGCATCCGAGCTTCATCACATCCAAAAGGCTTTCTATCAGAACCTCTGCGATTATGCCATTGAGTCATTGAAGCTTCTTACCATTAAAAAAGAAGAGCTTGCCAAAAGAATGGTATACAAAAATCCTGAGCTCATCGATCATTACAAGGCCAATAATCAATCTGTACTTCTGCTTTCATCACACCAATTTAACTGGGAGTGGTTATTGGTTTCCGGAAGTTTTACATTACCTGTAGCTATCGATTTTGTTTACCAGTCGGTAAGTAATAATTTTTTTGATGACGTGATGCAACGCGCTAGAACTCGCTTTGGTGCGCATCCCATTCAACGCGACAGAGTTGCACGCGAAATAATTAAGCGAAAATCTCAGATGAGAGGGATCGCGATTGTGGCTGATCAATATCCCGGACACGGAAGCGATAAAAAATACATAACTACTTTTCTGAATCAGGAAACCGCTTTCTTTTATGGATGCCAGCATATGGCTCAGTTAACTCAATACCCAACGCTTTATGCTTACATCACCAAAGTAAAAAGAGGATATTACGAATGCACGCTGAAATTAATTGGTGAGCCTCCATATTTAAAAGAGCAGGATAATGTGGTCGAGAATTATGTTCGAGCGGTTGAGAACCGAATCATAGAAGATCCCACAGGTTGGTTATGGTCGCACAACCGCTGGAAGAAGCGTCACATTATTAAACAGGAAGTTCAGGCATAAAAAATACCCCAAATGGGGTTCTCGCATTTTACTAATTTGGCAATTGCTTAAATATTATACTTTGCCATGAATAAAACGTTCTGCACATTTCTTCTTTTTATTTCTACTTTCAGTTTATCGGCACAATTTAATGACATGCCTTCCAGTCCTACCTTATTCATGGAAGGAGAGGTAAGCACTAATATGAGTGAACGCGACATGGCCATATCGCCAGACGGAAATGAAATGTATTTTACCTTACAAGCCAATCAGAATGCCTTCTCAACCATTCTTTATAAAAGAAAACTAAGTAGTACAAAATGGTCAACTCCAGAAGTGGTTTCTTTCTCTGGAATGTTCAAAGATCTTGAACCCGCCTTCAGTGCCGATGGTAAAAAATTATTCTTTAGCTCAAACCGGCCACTTTCTGGATCAACACCAAAAGATTATGACATTTGGTATGTAGAAAAAATAAAGGGCAAATGGAGCGAAGCCAAAAATATGGGATCTCCTATCAATACAAATGCGGATGAGTTCTATCCATCGCTTGGAACTTCCGGTAATTTATATTTCACAGCAGCATACTCAAAAGGAGTTGGTAAAGAAGATATTTATATTTCTGAGTTTAGGGAAGGGAGTTATTCAGAGCCTGTTGCATTAGACACTGCTGTAAATTCAAAACTATATGAGTTCAATGCCTTCGTAACACCCGATGAGAAAATGATTTTTTTCACATCGTACGGAAGAAAAGATGATATGGGTGGTGGCGATTTGTATGTAAGCGTAAAAAATGCTGAAGGTACATGGCAGTCGGCTAAAAATATCAAACTGTTAAATACAAGCAAGATTGATTATTGCCCATACATCAGTCCAGACAAAAAATCATTTTTTTTCACAAGCTCAAGGAATGGATTAAAGCCAAGTTACGAAAAACCTGTTACCTATCAGGAGCTGATGAAGACGTATAACAGCGCCTCCAATGGCTCTGAAAATATTTATTGGATCAGTTTTGAAGAGTTGATGAAGAGCTTGAAATAATACTACATCAATATTTGCTCAATATCTTCGCGCGTTAATTGCTTCATAAAGCTTTCCTCTGTGGAAATCAGATCGACAGAAAGCTTGAGTTTGCGTTGTTGAAGTGTCAGTATTTTTTCCTCAACAGTATTGCGCGTGATAAATTTATAACTGAATACTTTTTTCTTCTGGCCAATGCGATGAGCACGATCTACAGCTTGCGCTTCAACCGCAGGATTCCACCAAGGGTCAAGAATAAACACATAGTCAGCCTCTGTAAGATTAAGCCCTAAACCTCCAGCCTTAATCGAAATTAAAAATACCTTAAGATTTTTGTCCTTATTGAATCGCTCTACCTGATCTTTTCTATCTGTGCTCGATCCATCGATATAGGTAAAATCAATTTTGTTTGATTTAAGATATTGCTTCACCAGATCAAGGTGCTTCACAAACTGGCTAAAGATTAAAACCTTGTGCCCTTCTGCTATAGCGTTCTCCAACATGTGTGTAATGTCATCCAGCTTTCCAGAATCACCATTGTATCCTTGCTCTACCATTCGCGGATGATTAGCCAACTGCCGAAGCTTGGTTAAGCCTTCCAAAATCATGAAGCGACTATTGCCTAAACCTTCCTGATCAATAAGCTTGAATATTTTTTCCCGGTAGTGTGTTTTTACTTCCTCGTATTTCTTTTCCTGGTCAGAAGTCATTGTGCAGTACTGAATGTTCTCCACTTTCTCAGGAAGTTCTGTAGCGACTTGTGATTTATGTCTACGTAGAATAAACGGTTTAATGATAGCATGCAATTTCTTTGAACGCGACTCATCTCCTTTCTTTTCAATTGGATTTTGATATTCATTTCTGAAATATGTTTGTGTTCCTAAAATACCTGTATTGATAAACGACATCTGCGACCATAAATCCATAGTCGTATTTTCAATTGGTGTTCCGGTAAGCACAAGTTTATGTCGTGATTTTAATTCGCGAACGGCTTTGGCAATATTGGATGTTGGGTTTTTAATTACCTGTGACTCATCCAGAATTGTATAATTGAAATAATACTGTTGAAGTATTTCAATATCCAGTCGGGTTATTCCGTAAGAGGTCAAAACCAGATCATACTTTTCAAATCGTTTGATGTCTTTATTTCGAAGTGTTCCCGTATAATTCAGAATTTTTAGTTCAGGAGTAAACTTGCTGGCCTCCATTTCCCAATTATAAATCAAAGAGGTTGGCATGATTAGCAACGAGGTTCCTGAACCCTTCTCTTTTTCTGCCTGAAGCATGGTAAGTGTTTGCACTGTTTTACCAAGACCCATGTCATCCGCCAGACAGCCTCCTAATCTATATTCGTTTAAGAAGCGAAGCCAATTGTATCCAGCCTTTTGATACGGACGAAGTTCACCGCTAAATCCTACAGGTAAGTCGTAATTTTTTATTCCACTAAAGGAATTCAACGACCTCATCTTTTCACTGATATGTACTTTTGCGAGATTGCCATCTTCCAACTCCTTCACCAAGTTGAGATGGTGTTTTCGTAGAACCGTTTTTTCATTTGCTCCTTCTATCTCACTCAAAGAAAAAAGATCGGCATACTTGACTAGCCACGCTTCCGGAATGATAGCAATCTCTCCATTTGGTAATTTAAATTCAACCTTCTTCTTCATGATGAGTTTGCGCAATTCCTTAAAAGGAATTTCAAATTCGCCAAAACGAATCTTTGCATGTATATCAAACCAATCGATGCTTTCCTTAACCTCTACCTCAATTACAGCTTTACCAACAAAATATTTTTTATCACGGCTTTCAGGTTGACTTACTTCAAAACCGAGATTTAATAAGTTCACCCTGTTTTCATTAAGCCAGGAAAAGGCTTCTGATTTTGGAATAGCAACGCGGAAGCCTTTCATAGGCAAACCTAACTTTTGAAGGGTGTGCAAAAAACTCTTCTCTTCATCGGTATGCCGTGTTATCCTGTGGAACACATACTTTTCATCTTGCTTTTCCAGAGACACACTTACCTGTCCGATGTTATCACCGCGGAACAAATGTTTTCCATAACGAAATGAAAGATCAAAAACAATTTTGCCTGCGCTATCGCCAGTATCTTCAACTGACGTATTATTTTCAAACAAGCTTGGAACGGCTTGCGCTTGTGCCGTATGCAGTTCGGATATTGTAAGAATCGGATGGGGATCGTAAGTGGTTTTATTTATTTCAAAACCATTTGCCTCAACATCATCAAAAGACGCAATGAGTGGCGCTACAAACCGGTTGTAATATGTTTCTTCAACATTCTTTGGAATGACCACAAACTTTTTACTGAGGAAGGGGACTAGTTTTTTCCCGTCAACATATTTCTCAAAACCATATAGTTTTCCATTCAGCACCATCCATGCGGGGCTCTTGCAAATCAAATATGCGGTTGCGTTCGGAAGGTCTAACTTCTTGCCTTGATAATGCAGCGTTGGAAAATAATTCGTGTTTTCATTTGATCGCATAAAATGAAATTGCACGGTGGTCTTCTTATCAAGCACTTCAATTTTTCTCCAGGTAGGTTCGCCATCGTTCCCCATTTCGTAGAGCGTCTTACCCTTTAGCTTTTCCAGAACTTTCGCCCTGCGCTTTTCCATGTAGTCATCAATTTGCTCTTGAATCAATTCATTGCCTTTAGTCTTATCGTAGATCTTGGCAAAAAATTCATCGGGTTTCATAAACTTGGGCGAAAACTTTTTCACCAATATCTCCGCCTGCATCTGGTCCATGATATCGATGAGTTCAAAATCACGATCATCGAGTCCCTTCGAAAACTCACGGGCATTCTTAGAAGAAATATTTTGATGTTGATAAGTAAGCCTTCCCTTTTCGTCTAAGTGAACAATGTAAGACTCGAAAACGAAGCCTTGATATTCGTGCTGATACAGCGAATAAATTATTTGAAACGGTTGTGAAGCAGAGACTTTCATTTAAAAAACGGCCTTTTTGTAAGGACGGAATACGAAAATTACGGATTCTGCTTTAGAAATGCCTTCTTTTTTCGATGAATAAAGTACATCGATCTTACAAATTACGCACAGAGGCAAAACGTGAGGCTAATACTGCAGGTCTAAAAGAGATGAGTATTGTTATAACAGACATTATGAAAAACACGTAAATAAAGTCAGAAAGCACCATTTTGACAGGATACCCATCCATAACTGCTGAAGCCATACCCATAGACACAAACCCAAATTGCTGTTGAAAGAAAATTACGATAGCAGCCAGTGCTAATCCTGAAAAGGTACCAATTCCAGCAATAAGCAGGCCTTCGGCAATGAAAATCTTCATCAAAAGCTGGTCGCTTGCTCCCAAGGCTGAAAGTATCGATATGTCCTTTTTCTTGTCGAGGGCGAGCATCATTAGGTTAAAATAAATATTGATTGAACCGATTATCAATAATAGAACAGAGGCTAGCGAAGCTACGAGTTTTTCCAATTTCAGCACCCTGTAAATGTCATCGTGCTGCTCTTCGTTGTTCAATACCTTAAAGTCATTGCCAATCATCTTCTGAATTTCGGACTCCACTCCATAAATGTTAGAGCCTGCTTTGGTTTTAATTTCGAGTGAT
The DNA here is from genome assembly GCA_036787535.1 of Chryseolinea sp. Lineage (GTDB taxonomy): Bacteria > Bacteroidota > Bacteroidia > Cytophagales > Cyclobacteriaceae > Chryseolinea. The sequence goes on along the minus strand of DAIQPD010000082.1, from coordinate 3,583 downwards.
GTTCTTTTATCTCCATAGTTCAGTAAATCTTGCGCAAAATTTAGCGGAACAATAATGTAGTTGTCATCAAAATTCTGAACGATAGAAAAGACGCCTCCCGCCAAAATGTTTTTTTTGGAATACAGTGAAGAAGGATCCAAAGAAGTTGCCTTTACATTCTTGATATAATACAATTGGAGCGGATAAAAATCATTCTTCGTACTAATTGAAAGTGCATTATATATTCCTCTTCCAACAAGCGCATAATTAACGTCTCCTTTTCTGAGCTTTAGTTCGCCTTCAACAATGCTTTCTTTCGGAATTCTGTTCTGCTCAATAAAATTATCGCTAACGCCCTTTAAAGTTACTACCTGGTTGGCATCATTGTAACGTACGTAAGCATAATCTTCAATTACCTCCGTAACAATTTCAACTCCTTTAATCCCTTTTATCTTCGCGATTAATTGAGGTGACGATACAAATGATTTGCCCAGAACTGCTTCGATTTTTATTTCAGGGTCGAATGAATTATTAAGTGTGTGAAGCAAGTCTTCTAGTCCATTAAAAATGGAAAGCACAATGATGATGGCTGCTGTAATGATGGTTACCGCTACTGCCGAAATAATGGAAATAACATTGATGAAATTCTTCTTTCGTTTAGAGAGCAGATAACGTCTGGCGATAAAGAAGGATAAATTCAAAAGCGATTCAGGATTAAAAAAAACAATTATGACTCCTTACTTGGTGGAATATGCAAATTCTTAATCAGCTCATCCATTTTCGTTGCATTTTCCTCTACACGATCGAGATAGAAAACCAACTCCGGAATGATACGAACCTGCTTACCGATTGAGTTTCCTAATGCTTTGCGAATTTCACTCTTGTTAGCATTGATCCGCTCCATCGTTTTTTCTTTGTCTTTGGCCAACAACATGCTAAGGTAAATCTTTGCAACTCCAAGGTCAGGACTCATGCGCACATCTGCAATGGAGATAAAGGTATTGTTCAGAATGCCCCGCTTATCACGCTGAAAGATTTCGCTGATCTCCTTTTGAATTAGTTTCGAATATTTCTGTTGTCGTGTGCTACCCATAATAGAGGCAAATATCCTTTAACAATCAACAATTAGCAATGAACTATTGGCAATTATAAAAAGCGAGTTAATTTGTGGCTTTATAACGCATCTGATTTGCTAAGCTATTTCCGAATAAACGATCCTTACCGGCTGCTGGGGCTATTACTCATTGTTTTTTTATTGAGCCTTCCTCAGTTTATTGACCTGCCTGCACTTACTTATATTGAATTGAAACGATTTCTAATCGGGGAAAAATTATTGGATGGCAGCCCATTGTATACAGGAATCATCGATTCAACAGCTCCTTTAGCGGGCTGGACAGATGCTATTCTAAGTTTTGTATTCGGTCGTTCTGTTCTTGCGCGCCATATTCTTGCTGTTATTATTCTCTTTCTTCAGGCTGGTTTTTTTGGGATGATACTGGTTGAGAAAAAAGCATTTGCTGAAAATACCTACATCCCATCATTGGTTTTTGTCATTCTTTATTTCTTTTCATTCGATACGCTTTCTCTCTCACCCGAATTAATTGGTTTTGGTTTTGTGTTGTTGGGTTTAAATAAACTCATTAAAGAAATTGAATTTCGTGAACAACGAGATCAGACCATTCTAAAACTGGGTCTGTTCCTCAGTCTTTCAACCCTGTTTGTTTTTTCTTTTGTCGTGTATTTGCTTGGCGCAATTGTTATCCTGATTCTTTTTACCCGCACACCAGCCAGAAAATTCTTTTTGATGATCATCGGCTTTTTGCTTCCACACTTAATTATTGCAAGTCTGTATTATCTGACGGATGGTTCAAGCGCCCTTTGGAAATACTATTACCTGCCCAACCTCAACTTATCGTCTGTTCATTTTATTTCGTTCAATAGTATTTTGTGGTTAACAGCCGTGCCTCTCTTCTTTCTGCTCATTTCATTGGTCATGCTAAACAGAGAAGCGCGGCTCACAAAATATCAATCGCAACTTGTTCAGGCTATGTTTGTGTGGATGTTTTTTTCTTTTCTTCAGGTTTTATACACTAAGGATCTTCGACCTCAAAGTTTGATAACCCTTATCCCCGGATTTAGTTTTTTTATAGCGCATTACTTTTTGCTTATCAGAAGAAGACGATTGGCAGAGATCAACGCCTGGGTTCTTCTATTGCTTATAGTTAGCGTAAGTTTTCTGGCCCGGTACAATGCACTGAGCAGTGTAGACTATACCTTGCTTCATGTTCCGGAAGGAAAATCGGATGTTACAGGTCAGCGCCTTTTGGTGTTGGACAATGATATTAAAATTTATAAAGACAATAGATCAGCAACACCTTTTCTAAACTGGACTTTGTCGAAAGACATTTTTGCGAATGCTGATTACTATGAAAATGTTGTTGAGGTCTATCGCGGCATCACAGAAGATCAACCGGATATGATTCGCGATAAAGATGATTTACTTAAACCTTTTCTAGGCAGAATTCCGGAGTTAAGAAAAATGTATGTACGAAAGGGAATATATTATGTCAAGACTTCTGATGGTGAATCTATTCCGTAGTAGAAGGCTTGTACTATAAGATTTCTATGACTCTCTTCTAACAACTAATCTTATCCACACGTCTTGCGTGCCTGCCTCCTTCAAAAGTTGCATGAAGGAATGTATCCACTATTTTTTTTGCCATCTCAAGAGAGATAAAACGCTCTGGTATGCAAACAATATTCGCATCATTGTGCTGGCGCGCTAATGAAGCTAACTCATCTGTCCAACAAATGGCAGCACGAATACCTTGATGTTTGTTAGCTGTAATAGCAACGCCATTTGCGCTGCCACAAACCAAAATTCCAAAATCGAATTCCTTCTTTTCAACAGCCAATGAAACAGGATGTGCAAAGTCTGCATAGTCAGCGGAGTCGGCAGTATAAGTACCAAAGTCTTTTAGTTCGTAGCCGTTTTCCAAAAGCCACTTACGAAGCGCTTCCTTATATTCAAATCCTGCATGGTCGCTACCTATTGCTATTTTCATGATGCTGATTCATTTAATGCTTCCTGTGCTTCCTTCTTTTTCTTATTTCGTTCCACGTTTGCCGATATTAAGATACTGATTTCAAAAAGCATGTACAACGGAATTGTAATCACAATCTGACTGATTGGATCCGGAGGTGTAATGATTGCGGCAACAATTAAGATCACAACAAAAGAGTGCTTTCTGTATTTTCTTAAAAAGCCTGGTGTTACGATCCCAAACTTTGATAAGAAGTAAATCACTACGGGAAGTTGAAATAATAAACCCGTTCCAAAAACCAAGGTTACGAAAGTGGATACATAGGACGTAATATCAAATTGATTGACGATAAGATCACTGATTTGATAATTCACCATGATGTATACCATCAAAGGAGCAATAATATAGTAGCCAAATGAAATGCCCAGTGCAAACAATAACGATACAACCAGTACAATACCTGTCGAACTGCTTTGTTCTTTTTTATGAAGCCCGGGTTTAATGAGTCGCCATATTTCCCAAACGATATACGGGAACGATAAAATTAAACCAATAACCAA
>DAIQPD010000081.1:0-17078 GCA_036787535.1 Chryseolinea sp. | reverse complement strand
GAAACGATTGGATGGAGTGTACGATCATTTGATACTGTTATTAAGGATTCCAACACATTGATGAAACGTGTTACCAAATCGCTTAAAGGAGGCGACATGATTTTGCTTCATGATTATTGTGATGTGACAATTGCAATCCTTCCCGCGCTTTTAGATCATATCAACAAGCTTGGATTGAAAATTGTAAGAGCAGATGAGTTGTTGAATGAGAGGGCTTATGTGGAAGATGCAATTTTACCGCAAAGTCGATAAGGCGCAAAGAATGAAGAATATGAAAGTGAAAGATTTTATAGTGATGAGGAGAAGACGCATAGGTATTGCTTTAATGTTCTTTCTTTTTGCCCATTCCTCCTTTGCTCAATATCCTACCTATAAAGCCGTTTCTGATCTAACAGCATTCAAAAAACAATTCTCTACCGAGTCGGCAAAGGTATCGTCTATCAACAGCACGTTTGTTCAGGAAAAAATATTGACTGCCCTCACAGAGAAAATTACTTCGGAAGGTAAGTTCTGGTTTAAGCGAAGCAACAAGGTAAAAATCGAATACACAAAACCTTTTCGTTATGTTATGACCATGAATGGTGATAAGATGAAAGTGAAAGACGATCAAAAAGAAAGTACCATCAATGTAAAATCAAACAAACTGTTTCAGCAGATCAATCGTATTATGGTGGATTGCGTTCAAGGTACAATCCTCGACAGTAAAGATTTTACTTCAAAGGTTTTCGAAAATGATAAAACCTATTTACTGGAAATGACACCTTCATCAAAATCGCTGCGTGAATTTTTTCAGACGATTGTTCTGGTGGTGGAAAAGAAAGATTACACGGTAAAATCAATCGAGATGAATGAGCCCTCTGGTGATAAAACAGTGATCTCGTTCTTTAATAAGAAGATAAATGAATCAATTGGTGATGAGGTATTTGCTCTTTAGTGCGTGCCTTGTTGCTCTGATCGGTTGCGCATCCGATTATCAATTTCTTCAGAAGACTGCGGACGATATTTCCTGTGCTGATAAAATCAAACCCACTCATCTTTCAACAGCCTGGTATACAACTTCTGTAGATGTTTATGATAAACACATCAGTGGTTTGTTGCTGATCAAAAACATGCCTGATAGTTCAGTCCGTGTTGTTTTTACAAACGAAGCAGGTGTAACCTTTTTTGATTTTGGGTTTCTGCTGGATGGTACTTTTAAAGTCTATTCCATCGTCAGTCAATTAAAAAAAAAGGCAGTCATCCAAACGCTTCGAAAAGACTTCGAATTGATCTTGGGAATACCCTTCCGTCAAGGCATGATTGAGCGCTGGGAAGGTAATGAGCAGGTCTTTTTTGGAGTGAAGCAAAAAAAGGAAACTGCCTATTTTATAACCTCTAAAGATTGTGCTTCTTTGCGAAATATCGAGCTGGGCTCCATGCGAAAGCGTAAGGTGTCCGTTCAGGTTGTGGGGTCTTATCCATCGCCAGAAGGTTTTGAGATCACTCATCTCCTGTTCGATATGAAATTAAAACTTACCTATTTGCTAAAGGAATGATTTTACTGAATGATCTTTATTCAATTGTAAATCGTGAATCAACTACAGGTTCAGTTAAGGCAACCTTGTTCATCAATACATCGCATAAAATTTTTGATGGTCATTTCCCAGGCTTACCTGTTGTGCCGGGCGTCTGCATGGTACAAATGGTGAGAGAATTATTAGAGGTAAGCGAGAATAAAGAATTCAGAATAGAAACTGCAGATAATATTAAATTCCTTTCGGTGATCGACCCTCGTCAACACGAAAAGGTATCAGCAAGTATTGATTATACACAGTCGGATACTGTCTATACAATTAATGCTACCTTGTTTGCGGATCAGCTTATATTTTTAAAATTGCGTGCAACCTTGAGGACGGTCTGATGACGAACGAATTTCAATCGGTATTCAAACAAAAGACGGTATGCGTACTCGTGCCTACTTATAACAATGCTCAAACACTTAGGCAGGTGTTGAGTGATGTGTTGGAATACACCAATCAGGTTGTTATCGTAAATGATGGCTCTACTGATGCTACTTCTGAAATACTAAAAGAATTTTCCCATCTCTGCATTATAAACTTTCCTTCAAACAGAGGAAAAGGGTATGCTCTTCGCATGGGTTTTAAAAAAGCCGTTGAACTTGGATATGATTATGCGATCACGATCGATTCAGATGGGCAACATTATGCCGATGATCTTCCTGTCTTCTTAAAGAAGCTTGAAGACCATCCATCCTCTATTATAATTGGCGCGCGAAACATGGAGCATGCCAGCATTCCCGGCAAGAGTAGTTTCGGCCATAAATTTTCAAACTTCTGGTTTTGGGTAGAGGTAGGTTACCAGGTGAACGATACGCAAAGTGGTTATCGATTATATCCTGTAAAGTTGCTTAACGACTTTACCTTCATCACACGCAAGTATGAATTTGAGATTGAAGTATTGATTCGTGCAGCGTGGAGTGGCATAGAAGTGACGGATACACCGATCAAAGTTTTCTACGCAGAGAAAGGTAAACGCATTTCGCACTTCCGACCTTTCTGGGATTTTACACGCATCAGTATTCTGAATACATTTCTGGTTACCATAGCGCTTCTATACATTCATCCACGCAATTTTTTGCTTGGCATTAAAAAAAAAACTTCAGACACAAGCTCCTTGAACAACTCTTCAATCCCCTTCAGTCAGACCGAACCAAAGCAATCTCGGTAGGCTTTGGAATTTTTATGGGTATCATCCCGCTGTGGGGTTTTCAGCTTATTATTGGTATTACCTTATCATTTCTTTTCAAGCTTAATAAAGCGCTCTTTATCATCGCGGCAAATATTAGTATCCCCCCAATGATTCCTTTGATATTATTTTTAAGTCACTTGATCGGATCAATATGGATGGGCGATAACGCGGAATACCTTTCATTCAGCAAAGAGATCACGCTTGAACTCGTTAAAAATAATTTGATTCAATATATTCTAGGAGCCTGTACCTTGGCTACCACGGCAGGTGTTATTTTTGGTGTAGCGACCTATGCTGGTTTAAAAATCTTTAAGCGACCGAATTCCTGATTCATGGCAAAGCCGTTTCTATACCTCTATGATTTTTTTGCTGCTCACAGACGCCTGTTCTGGGTAGTGTTTGTTGGTATCGTGATGGTGTTGGGATTAGTCGCATCTCAAATAAAAATTGAAGAAGATATCACTAAATTCTTTCCCGATGATGAGCGCGTTGAGAAGCTGAATTATGTTTTTCAAAACTCAAAGTTTGTTGAGCGACTGGTTGTGATGGTTTCAGTGAAGGATAGTTCAACACTTCCTCAGCCAGATAGTTTGGTGGCCATTACAGAAGTATTGGCAGCACAGATTGAAAATGACCTCAAGCCTCACATCAAAAAAATCACAACGCAATTGGATGATTCGAAAGTGTTGGAGGTATTTAAAACAGTGCACGATTTTCTTCCGGTTTTCTTGGATGATAATGATTATAGGCAACTTGATTCGCTTACTAAGTCGGAAATGGCGAAACGCTCTCTCGAGGAGAATTATCAACAGCTGATTTCACCTTCAGGTGTAGTAATGAAACGGGTGATTGTGGAAGATCCCCTGGGTTTTTCATTTTTAGTGTTAAAGAAATTAAAAGAACTTCAGTATGATGAGAACTTTGAGTTGTACGATAATTTCGTTATCACCAAGGATCATCGTCATATTCTTTTCTTTATTCAACCGATGTATGCTCCTGCTGAAACAGGAAACAACACAAAATTTTTAACAGCTCTACGACAAATTATACAGGAAGAATCAACGAAACATCCTGAAGTGTTGCTTTCCTATTTCGGTGGAGCAGTAGTGGCAGTTGATAATGCAACGCAGCTAACAGCAGATACTATTCTGACGGTAAGTCTGATGGTGGTGCTGTTGATTGTTTTTCTGGTCGGTTATTTCAGGAAAAAACGCGTGCCCTTTATTCTTTTAATACCTGTATTTTTTGGAGCCTTGTTTGCACTTTGCATGATTTATCTCCTCAAGGGTTCTGTTTCCATTCTGGCATTAGCTGTGGGTGCGATCATACTTGGCGTGGCAATTGATTATGCACTTCATTTTTTGGTTCACCTCAAACACAATCACGATGTTCGACTGGTTATTAAAGATTTAGCTCAACCACTTACAATAGGGAGTACTACAACAGTTCTGGCATTTCTTAGTTTACAGTTTGTTAACGCTGCTGTGCTTCGCGATGTGGGTCTGTTTGCTGGTTTTAGTTTGGTAGGTGCGGCATTGAGCTCGTTGATTTTTTTGCCTCATCTTATTTCAGAAAACCTTTTCCAACATGAAGTGCACAGAACAAGTTGGATGGATCGGATTTTTATTTCGGAACACACTTCCAATAAATATGTGGTGTATACCATTTTGATAGCGACTCCTTTCTTTCTTTATTTCTCCGGAAAGGTAAACTTCAATACTGACTTGAATGCGTTGAACTTTATGACCGAAGAGACTTCATTGGCGCAAGATCGGTTAGAATCCCTCAATCAATCATCATTGCGATCCATGTATGTTGTTTCGAGTGGCAATACATTACAAGAAGCACTTCGTAAAAACGAAGTTGTTTCACCTTTATTAGATCAACTCAAAGAAGAAGGTAAGATTCAGAAATATTCTACCGTATCTTCTTTCATGATTTCGGATTCACTTCAACGCATTCGAATTAACCAGTGGAATGCATTTTGGACTAACCAACGAAAATCTGATTTGATGAAAGTTGTGGAAGAAGAAGGTAAGCGATTGAAATACTCTGACAAAGTCATCCATAATTTTGATACGCTCATTTCCAGAAAATATACACCTGCGACAAAAGAAGATTTACAACCTATCCGCACTGCTTTCTTTGATGACTTTATCATAGAAAAAAATAAAACCGCCACCGTTATTTCGCTTGCCCATGTTGATCCATCCAACAAAGCGCATGTGTACGATGTTTTAAAAAATTCCCCGGCCAGCGCCTTCGATCGACAGATGCTAACCAATTTGTTCGTTGAGTTTGTACATGCTGATTTTAATTTCATCGTAGCGTTTACATCTATCCTTGTCTTTGTTGCGCTATTAATTTCGTATGGAAGAATTGAGCTTACACTCATCACGTTCATACCAATGGTCTTCACATGGATTTGGATTTTAGGCATCATGGCGTTGGCAGGAATTGAATTTAACATCGTGAATGTATTGGTCTCTACCTTTATTTTCGGCTTGGGGGATGACTATAGTATTTTTATCATGGATGGATTGCAACAAGAATACATAACCGGTAAAAAGAACTTACCTTCTATTCGTACCTCCATTTTATTATCTGCACTGACCACGATAGCTGGATTAGGTGTTTTGATTTTTGCGCAGCATCCTGCGTTACGGTCTATTGCTGGCATTGCCATTATTGGCATTGCCTGTGTCTTTATAATGGCACAAACTATGGAACCATTTTTCTTTCGCTTGCTTATCACTAACCGAGTTGCAAAAGGTTTTACGCCCGTTACTGCTTTAGGGTTTTTACGAACATTTTTCACCTACACGTTTTTTGTAGGTGGTGCATTAATACTTACCGTTATCGGTTTACTACTTAAACTCATTCCTTTTGGCAGAAATCATATTCGTTTGTTTTATCACAAACTACTTCGTGCTGTAACGTGGTTTTTAATTTATGTAGAACCAAACGTAAAGAAGCGAATTATTGGTAAAACAGATAGAACCTATTCGCGCGCAAGCGTGATCATCGCTAACCACACATCTTTTTTGGATATTCTTCTTACCATCATGATGAACCCAAAGGTGGTGTTGCTCACGAATAAATGGGTTTGGAATTCTCCTGTATTTGGTGGTGTAGCGCGGCTAGCAGATTTCTATCCGGTGATGGATGGAGCGGAAGACAGCATTGGTCGTTTGAAAGATCGTGTGGATGAAGGGTACTCAGTTGTTGTGTTTCCCGAAGGCACTCGTTCAGAAGACGGAAAAATAAAACGATTTCATAAAGGCGCATTCTTTATGGCTGAGGAATTAAAATTACCTATACAACCATTATTAATTCATGGTGCCAGTGATGCCATCCCGAAAGGAAGTTTTTATTTAAATGAAGGAGAACTGACACTGAAATACCTTCCTCCGATCGAGGTAAATGACAATCGTTTTGGGGAAGGTTATGCTCAACGCACTAAAGACATCAGCAAATATTTTAAGAAAGAATTCGAATCACTTTCGCGGGAAATAGAAACACCTGATTATTTCAAGTACAGACTAATAACCAATTACCTTTACAAAGGCCCTGTGCTCGAATGGTACATGCGCATCAAACTGAAACTTGAAAAAAATTATGTTCCTTTTGAAAATTTGATTCCCGCAAAGGCAACTATTTTGGATCTGGGATGTGGTTATGGATTTCTACCTTACATGCTTCAGTTCATGTCAGATGAGCGAACCATTACAGGTGTTGATTATGATGAAGATAAAATTGCCACGGCCAATCATGGCTACCTTAAAACGGATCGATTGCAATTCTTCTGTGCAGATGTCGCTGTTTTCCCGTTGGCAAAATATGATGTGATAATCATTAGTGATGTGTTACATTACCTTCAGACTGAAGCTCAGGATAAACTCCTGATTAATTGTTTTGATGCCTTGAATGCCAGAGGTACATTGATCATTCGGGATGGCAATGCCGATTTAAAAGAACGACACAAGGGAACGAAGCTCACAGAGTTCTTTTCTGTAAAGCTTTTAAAGTTCAACAAATCGGAGAATGACCTGAATTTTGTATCGGGAGAGAGAATAAAACAATTGGCCGCTCAATATGGGCTAAAAGTAACGGAGCTGGATGATGCGAAGTTTACCTCCAATGTTATTTTTGTAGTCCGTAAAGACAGTTAACAAATTGCTGACTTCTTGGTTTGATGAAATTAATACGATTCACAATTCGAAATGGAAAATAAGACTCAGCAGTACGATATCGTTATTATAGGTAGTGGTTTAGGCGGTCTTGCTTGTGGAGTAATTCTGGCCAAAGAAGGTTACAAAGTCTGTGTTCTGGAAAAGAATAAACAGATTGGCGGAATGCTTCAAACCTTTGTGCGCGATCGCGTAATTTTTGATACCGGTGTTCATTATGTTGGTGGTCTGAACGAAGGTCAGAACCTCCATCAGATTTTCAAGTACATGGGTATTATGGATAAGCTGAAGATCAGAAAAATGGATGAAGATTTTTTTGATGGAATGATCTTCAAAGACGATCCAACCATTTATAAATATGCTCAAGGTTACGACAAATTCATACAAGGACTGGTTTCCTATTTTCCAGAAGAAGAAGAAGCGATCAAAAAATATTGTGAAGTAATAAAAGAGGTATGTAGTAAATTTCCGTTATACAATTTAAAAGTAGGAACATACGAAGCTGATCCTAAGATTTACGAAACTGATACACAAACTTTTTTAGAAACACTTACGACTAATAAAAGACTTTTGGCGGTTTTAGCAGGAACCAATTTGCTGTATGCTGGGGAGGCATATAAAACTCCATTGTTTGTTCACGCACTTATCATTAATCACTACATCGAAAGTTCATGGAAGTTTGTGGATGGTGGTTCACAAATTGCCCGCCATCTCGCGCACGAAATTATCGTGCGGGGTGGAAAAGTGATTAAACATGTGAAGATTACAAAGCTTAAGGAAGAGGATAAAAAAATTACCTACGCAGAAGCGGAAAATGGAGATAGGTATTATGCTGATTATTTTATATCGAATGTCCATCCGCTGAAAACTGTTGAGATGACAGAGAGTGGCATGATTAAAAATGTGTATCGGTCCCGACTAAAGAGTTTAGAAAATACCACCTCTGTATTCTATGTGAATGTGGTAATGAAGAAAAATACCTTCAAATACCTGAACAGTAACATTTATTATTTTGCACAGGAGGATGCCTGGTGTGCAGATAAATATACAGATGAGTCGTGGCCTCAGGGATATGCATTGTTTTTTGTTCCTTCATCGCGGTCGGAAGAATTCTCAGAAGGGGTAACCATTATGTCATACATGCGAATGGATGAAGTTGAGAAATGGAAAGATACTTTTAACATTGTTGGTTATGAAGAAGACCGGGGAGAAGAGTATGCAGAATTTAAGAGATTGAAATCAGAGAAATTAATGGATGCCGTTGAGAAACAGTTCCCAGGATTCAAAGAAAATATTAAATCATATTCTTCTGCTTCTCCATTATCAGCGCGCGACTATATGGGTACCGATGACGGATCTCTTTATGGTTTTGCTAAGGATTATCGGGAACCAATGAAGACCATGGTTTCTTCCCGAACAAAAATTCCGAATCTTCTGTTGACCGGCCAGAACATCAACATGCATGGTGTTTTGGGTGTTACCATCAGTGCGGTTGTGACAAGTTCTCAGATTTTAGGCATGGAATACCTTGTGAATAAAATCAACAATGCTTAGTCGGATTCTGAAAATAACAGGCTGGTGTGTTGGTGTGTTAGCTTTTTTGCTGATAGCATTGATTGTTTATGTTCGTATCGTTGCTAAAACAGATCCGCCAACTCCATCATCATTAACAGCATTGGATTTATCCGTTACTCAGATTGACTCGGGCCTTTACACCATCGGAAACAACTGGTTTCGTAAAAGTGAAAGCGGATTGTATGAATTGTATGTAGAAGGTGAACCGTTTGAGCGTGGTGTTGTAAATGGAAAACTTACTCAAGAACTGGTGCAACATCAGGAAGTAGTCTTTACAAATCAATTGCACCAGATTGTTCCGTCCAATTTTTATATAGGTGTATTAAAATATTTTGTTGGATGGTTTAACCGTGATCTCAATGATCATGTAAAGGAAGAATACAGACTCGAGATCTTTGGCATGTCACAAGCTGCATCCCATGATTTTGATGATGAGATAGCTCCGCCTTACCAACGCATACTTAATTATCATGCAGCTCATGATATTGGTCACGCACTTCAAAATATGTCATTGGTTGGATGTACTTCATTTGCAACGTGGGGAAGTAAATCTGAGGACAGTACTTTAATCATTGGACGGAATTTTGATTTTTATGTTGGCGATGATTTTGCACGAGATAAGATCATTGCATTCTATAATCCAATAGAAGGACATAAATTCATGATGGTAACGTTTGGCGGAATGACTGGAGTATTGTCAGGGATGAATGATCAAGGATTGACGGTCACACTGAATGCGGCTAAGTCTGAGATACCTTCAGCATCTGCGACACCCGTTTCAATAGTAGCGCGTGAAATTCTTCAGTATGCATCCACAATTGATGAAGCATATGCCGTTGCAGAAAAACGAAAAATGTTTGTGGCGGAATCTTTTTTAATTGGCTCAGCAATAGATGGCCGTGCTGCCATTATTGAAAAGTCACCTGATGCGATTGATTTGTTTGAGACCACGGAAGATTACATTATTTCAACAAATCATTTTCAAGGGGATAAGCTTGGTAATACCACACTCAATCAGGAACATGTAAGGACTAGTGCTTCACCTTATCGTTTTGATCGGGTTGAAGAATTGTTGGCAAGAGATCAAAAGAATTCAATTGAGAAGACCATTAAAATTTTGCGGAATCAGGAAGGATTAAAGAATGAAGATATTGGTTTAGGAAATGAAAAATCCATTAATCAATTGGTGGCGCATCACGGTATTATTTTCCAACCGGAGAAAAAACTTGTTTGGGTTTCAACCGCACCCTGGCAATTGGGAAAATTTGTTTGCTATGATTTGAATACGGTATTCAATTCCAAACCCACAACGAATGAAGAGATTTATGAGAGCGACCTTACCATTCCACCAGATTCATTTTTGTTGACCGATCAATACAAACAATATTTAAAGTTTGCACCTTATCGTTTCCCGTTTGATAAGCATGACGATCTACAACCGGATAGTCTGGTAAAGTGGAATCCAAACTCCTATCATTCCTACATGCTGGCTGGTGACTATTATTTTAATCATCAGAAATGGGCTAAAGCAATAGTTGTTTATGAACAAGGATTGACGAAAGAAGTTGCCACTGTTCAGGAAAAGGAGCACATGGAAAAGAATCTTTTACAGTCTAAGGAAAAGCTAAAATGATTATTGGCATCGGTATCGATATGATAGAAGTAGCTCGTGTTGAAGAAAAGATCAACAAAGAGAATGGATTTAGAGAATCTATATTTTCGTCTAGCGAGATTCAGTTTTGTGAATCAAAGCCCAATAAATTTCAACATTATGCTGCGCGGTTTGCAGCGAAAGAAGCATTTTTAAAAGCAACCGGATTTGGCCTTGCCATGGGCTTTACCTTATGTGATATTGAAATAAGCAATGATAGTAATGGCAAACCATTGCTTACCCTAAAAGGAAAATTTAAGGAACAGGCTTCTCAACATAAATGGAATAAACTGCATGCATCACTCACCCACTTGAAGGATGTTGCCAGCGCAGTCGTAATAATTGAACAATGAGCAATAGAATCGAAATCGAATTTCAATCAAAGGAAAAAATAAAGAATCTTCAGGAAGAGAAGCTCAAACTTCATCTTGAATACCTATCGCAACATTCGCCTTTTTATCAGAAGCATTTTAAGCAGCATAACATTTCGATTGATCGTGTTCGTTCTGTTGAGGATTTGGTAAACATTCCACCCACCACGAAGGATGATCTTCAAAACCGGAATTGGGATTTTTTATGTGTACCCAAACAAAAGATAATTGAATACACCAGCACATCCGGAACATTAGGTAAGCCTGTCATCATTGCTTTAACGGAGCATGACCTTCAGCGCCTTGCCTACAATGAATCCATCTCCTTTGCATGTGCTGACGGAACAGATCATGATTTGTATCAACTCATGCTTACGCTCGATAGACAATTCATGGCCGGCATTGCCTACTATGAAGGTATTCGAAAATTAGGAGCAGGATTAATTCGTGTTGGTCCTGGTTTGCCGGCAGCGCAGTGGGAAACTATTGAGCGCTTGCAACCAACAGCATTGGTTGCAGTTCCGTCTTTTATTATGAAGTTGATTGAGTATGCTCAACAAAAAAATATTGATCTCAATACAAGTTCGGTGAAGAAAGCAATCTGTATTGGTGAGAGCTTGCGCACTGCTTCATTTGAACTCTCGACATTAGGAAAGAAAATTAAAGAGGCATGGAATATAGATCTGTATGGCACCTATGCTTCTACTGAAATGCAAACGGCTTTTACAGAATGTAAGCATGGGCGGGGAGGACATCAACATCCTGAACTTGTAGTTGTTGAAATATTGGATGAACAAAACCAACCACTCAAAAGCGGTGAGGCAGGTGAAGTTACCATCACTACACTGGGTGTGGAAGGTATGCCGCTGTTGCGTTACAAGACCGGTGACATCGCCATTGCCTACGATGATGTGTGCGCTTGCGGAAGAACGACAATGCGCTTAGGATCTGTGCTGGGAAGAATGCAACAGATGATTAAACTAAAAGGCACAACCATTTACCCTCCAGGTATTTTTGATATCATCAATCAATCGCACGATGTTCGCGATTATGTGGTCGAGGTTTATACAGGTGAGTTGGGTACTGATGAATTGAAAATACATATACTGGCAGACGATGAAAAAAAAGCAGAGGCATCTCTGCGTTTAACTTTTCAATCGCAAATGCGCGTAGTACCAGGCTTCGCATTTGTAAACCAGGCGGTACTTGATCAATTACAACTAGGCGGGCTGAGCAGAAAGATTAAGAAGTTTATTGATAGTAGAAAATAGAAAAAGGGCACCCGATTTAGAAGTGCCCATTTAAAATGCAGGGCATCTTTAAAAACTCCGCACATCCTTCTCAACAAGAGAAGGGATGGGATGCGGCACTAGAAAAAGAGTTTTTAGAGATGCCCTGCATTCAGTACCTACTTATTTTTTTATGTTCTTCGCGAAGAAATTACCAATTTCTTTTCCAGCCTTTGCATAGGCTTCTTGTAAACGCAAACCCGTTTCAAAGTCATACCCAAAAGCAGAGCGACCTGGTGCGTTCATAACGGTTATTTTGGCAACCACTTTATCGCGATTTGCAGTTTCAACAACCGTTACCTCCATGTTGATAAACGCTGGCTTGCTCATTACACCCACATTAAATCCTACTTCCGTAAAGGTAGTATGTACAATCATGGTATACTTTGCCGAAGCATCTACTGATGACATCTCTGATGTTTTAGCAAAGAGCTCACGAAATTGAGGTTCAAAACGTTCCTTGCGATCATCTATCCAGGCCTTTTCCCACTTCTCACCGCTACCGGCTTCCTTTTCATTGTATTCCGCTTTTTTCTTTGCGAGGTAATCTTCTTCTTTATCAAATTTACCAACTTTCATATTGTCATAGGTAAACTCTGAATTGACTGTCTTTTCTCCTTTTAAGGGAGCAAGACTGCCCTCTACTAACTTTATTTTTTGAGCATATCCGGATACGGATGCACACAATAGCATAATGAATAAAATGTTTTTCATAAGGTAAATGGTTTTTGTTTAAACAGTAATTATTGATACTGACAGTTATACGAAGAAAGAAAAAAAATGAATCAACTCAATAGAATCTGAAGCATTTAATTTGAGTTAGAACACAATTGTATAGGTAAAATATCGCTTTGAGTGTGTGCCAAAAACTTCCAATAGAAGTGTAGGTGAAGCGTGTGACCAGTCAATCGTAATAACTCCAAAGTTTTTTTGTTTGATCAATTCACCGACACGATATTTATTTTCTTCTGTCCCAGCATCCCATGAATGGGTTAAACCACTGGAGGTAAAATCGTACAGTATATAAGGTAATCCAGTAACTTTCATTCTCGATAATTCAGCAATATGCCGGTCACCGCTAATAATGAATGTTTTCTTTGTGCTGTATTTCTTTAAGAAATCCAGCATACGCTCCCTCGAGGAGCTCAAATTCATCCATTTTTCATAACCATGTTGAGTGGGTATAAACTGGATACTTGAACCAATTATGTTAATGGCGGCATCTGAATTTTTTAGTTCGTTTTCAAGCCATTCCCATTGCGCTTCTCCAAGCATATCGCCTTTTGAGGCAGGAGTGTATCGTTCATTTTCTTTTGTTGATGGCTGAAGGTTGTCACGAAAATATCGGGTGTCGAGCAAGATGATTTTAACTTTTCGTTCGCCAGCACCGAGGGTGCAAGATGAGTATACGCCATCATGTTTTCGAACTTCGGCATCAGCAGGTACATCAAGAAAATCAAGTATTTTTTCTTTGCTTTCTTTTTTGATTGGAAAATCTTTTCCTCCATCGTTTGTACCATAGTCATGATCATCCCATGTACCTATGACAGGACAATTGGCAAGTAACTTCTGATAATCGGGATGACGTTTTTGCCGATCATACTTTTCTTTTATCACATTAATATCATTGGTATCAGCATATATGAGATCACCAAGCCAAACCCACACATCAGGTTTTTGCTGCAGGACTTCTTTCCATAATTGCACACTATCGTCTTCATGGCTGCAAGAGCCAAAAGCAATCGTTGTAATATTTACTGATTGCGCCTGAAGCGCGGTGCTATAAGTGAGAAGGACACAAAGTAGAATATTTTTAGTCATCGCGTAAAATTAAGTCCTTTCATAAGAATACACATTGTGATTAGGTTATCGATTCATTAATTTGAATGCACTAAATAAAGTATTATGAAAATTATTTCAGTCGTATTCCTTTTGCTCATCGCAAGCATCTATACCTATGCTCAAGATGCTAAGAAAGATTCAATCTACATGCGGGCACATTACGATAAGGTAGAATACCAAATTGCCATGCGTGACGGTATAAAACTTTTTACCATAGCATACATACCCAAAGACAAAACAAAGACCTATCCTATTTTAATGAACCGTACCTGTTACAATGCTTCCGGCTACGGGGAATTCAAAACACATTCTCATCCTTCACGATACCTTGTTCAGGATAAATATATACTCGTATTTCAGGATGTGCGTGGCCGATACATGAGTGAAGGTACCTTTGATAACATGCGTCCTAATATTCCAGGGAATGATCGTAAAAATAAAACGGCCATTGATGAAAGTTCAGATACCTGGGACACTATCGATTGGTTAGTGAAGAATATAAAAGGTAATAACGGAAGGGTAGGGATGTATGGAATTTCCTATCCGGGATTTTATACGGCTGCTGCATTGCCCGATGCCCATCCGGCATTAAAGGCATCTTCGCCACAAGCACCCATTTCAGATTTTTTCTTTGATGACTTTCATCATCAGGGAGCGTACTTGCAAAGTTATACTGCTGCCTTTGCTGTGTTTGGATATCAGAAAGAAGGACAAACAAAAGAAGATTGGTTTACAGATGAATTGATGCGGTTCTATGGAACGCCTGTTGGCGATGGATACGATTTTCATTTGCAAAACGGACCACTGAAAAATGTTACCGAGAAATATCACAAGGATAATTTTTTCTGGCAACAAATAATCGATCATCCCAATTATGATAAGTTCTGGCAAGACCGGAATCTATTGCCTCATTTAAAAAATGTGACACCCGCTGTAATGACGGTAGGTGGATGGTTTGATGCCGAAGACCTGTATGGCCCGCTTCATATTTACAAAGCGGTAGAGCAAACCACACCATCAGCGTATAATACGATTGTGATGGGACCGTGGGGTCATGGCGATTGGGCAAGAGAGAACGGCAAGAGCACACATAATCATATTTATTTTGGCGATAGTATTTCTACTTTCTATCAGCGCGAAATTGAACGAAACTTTTTTGCCTATCAATTGAAAGGTGAAGGTGCGCGCAATCTTCCGGAAGCATACATGTTTGATACCGGTAAAAAGTCATGGTTCAAGTTTGATACCTGGCCACCCAAGGATATTGCGCCCATTCGCTTATATTTTGGTGAGCATGAAAAATTGTCGATCAACAAACCGATTGATGAAAAAGCAATCTTCGAATATGTTAGTGATCCACAAAAACCAGTACCGTATACTTCACAAATAGAAGGGTTAACGTTTACGCCTCGTAATTTTATGAGTGATGATCAGCGTGAAGCCAGCAAGCGTCCTGATGTACTTACCTTTGAAACGGAAATTTTAACAGATGATGTAACGGTTGCAGGTGAGATCATGGCCAAATTAAAAGTTTCCATGTCGGGAACAGATGGTGATTTCATTGTGAAGTTGATCGATGTATATCCAGATAATCATCCTAACTACGATCACAATCCAAAAAATATCAGAATGGCCGGATACCAACAGTTGGTGAGGAGTGAAGTATTTCGCGGACGGTTTAGAAATAGTTTTGAAAAACCCGAGCCATTTAAGGCCAATGAAATTACAGATGTAAATTTCCCTTTACAGGATGTCTTGCACACCTTCAAGAAAGGGCATAAACTGATGATCCAAATTCAAAGCACGTGGTTCCCCTATATCGACCGCAATCCGCAGAAGTATGTGGATAATATATACAAAGCCAGTGAGGAAGATTTCATCAAATCAACTATTCGGGTTTATGGTTCTTCTGTTGTTGAGGTAGGAGGAGAGCAGAAGTTGAAGGCCATCATCGATTTAAAGAAATAGAATTCAAAGCGGTAAAATCATTTTCTGAAAAGTCTGTCCGGATAGAGTGGAGTTTGTTTAAATACGCTTCCTTTACATGGACAGACTTTTTATTTTTGATCAAATTACAATGCACATGCGCCTCTCCATACTTATCGTTTTAGTTGCCTACTCGATACCTTCTTTCTCTCAGTTTAAGAACATTAAGCTTGATGAACAAACGGAGACCAATCGGGTGGCTGAGCCCAGTATAGCCATTAATCATAAAGACCCCAACAACATCGTGGCGGCTTCTATTCTGGATAATATCTACACAACAAAAAATGGTGGTCTCACCTGGAAAAAAATTAAGGTTACATCACCATCAGGTGTGTATGGCGATCCGGTTTTGATCTGTACGGATAAAGGTACATTTTATTATTTCCATTTGTCGGACCCAACCGGTGAGGGATGGCGCAATGAGAAAAGCCTGGATCATATAGTTTGTCATGAATCGAATGACGGAGGAGAAACCTGGGATCAAGGGTCAATCATAGGTAGCAATCCACCAAAGGATCAGGATAAGCCTTGGGCATCGGTAGACGATAAAGGAAATATATATGTTACCTGGACACAGTTTGATAAGTACAACGATTCAGATCCGAATTGTCAATCACAAATTTTGATGAGCACTTCCTCTAATGGAAAAAAATGGAGTAAGCCTTTTCAAATTTCGCAAACACCCGGTAATTGTCTGGATGATGATAACACCGTAGAAGGTGCCGTTCCGGCCATTGGGTTTGACGGAAAAATGTTTGTGGCCTGGGCGAATCAAGGTAAAATTTTTTTAGATCGTTCATTTGACGGTAAGATGTGGCTATCAAACGATATTGCTGTGACCGAGCAAAAGGGTGGATGGGATATGAAAGTACCTGGACACGACCGTTGTAACGGCATGCCCATTTTGATGATTGATAAATCAAAGTCGGTACAACGAGGAAGTTTATACCTGGCATTTGCAGACCAGCCCAATGGTGAAGCCAATACAGATGTGTGGTTTATGCGTTCAATGAATTACGGGGATAACTGGACAACGCCCATAAAAATAGGGAAGGATAGCTTGAGCAGGCATCAATACCTTCCCTGGATGACGGTTGACCAAACCACAGGATTTATTTACATGGTGTATTATGACCGCAGCAATTATGAAGACAACCAAACCGATGTGTACTTAGCGTTTTCCAATGATGCCGGAGCATCTTTTAAAAATGTAAAAATCAGCGAAACACCTTTTACACCAACCGACACAAAATTTTTTGGAGACTACACCAACATTTATGCGCACAATGGAATCATCACACCCATCTGGGCCAGAATGGACGATGGTAAAACCAGTGTGTGGACCACCATCATTAAGCAAGATGATTTGATTAAGAAGGTAGAAACTGCGGGTAAGAAAAAGAAGAAGTGATTATAAGAATCGCAG
>DAIQPD010000005.1:0-71049 GCA_036787535.1 Chryseolinea sp. | reverse complement strand
TCTTTACCGAAGGTATTGTACCGATCAGATCGTCAATTGGAATTTTTCCGGCTGTATAACCAGCCCGATCAGCAGAGGCACCTGCACCAGCAATGGTTCCGCCTGTTGCCAAAATAATTACCCTTGGTAATTGTTGTGCCTGAACTTGTATGGTCAAGATCAGGATTGCTAAAATTGAAAGTAACTTTTTCATGTTATGATTGTTTTGTTTTTTTATTTTGATTTCTATTTTAAGTTATAAAATAATAGACTGAAGAAGCAGACCTGCCAACACCGAGGCAGTTGTTGTTACAATGCCTGGGAGCATGAAGCTGTGGTTTAATACATATTTACCAATTCGTGTTGTTCCTGTCCGGTCAAATTGAATAGCGGTTAACAACGTGGGATATCCCGGAATAAAGAAGTGGCCGTTACAAGAGGCAAAGATTCCTATTAAATATGCAGGAGGTAATCCAAGTGAAAGCCCAAGTGGCATGAGTGCTTTTGCGGCTGAAGCCTGACTATAGAGTAACATGCTCAGCAAGAACAATCCGATTGCAAAAGACCACGGATAAGACGATACTAAGTTACCCAATGTTTGCTGAATGGTATCGAAGTTATTGTTCATAAAAGTGTTACTCATCCAGACCACTCCAAAAACGGCAATTGTTGCCTGGCCTGCAGAAGAAAATAAGCTTGCTTTCGTAACAGCAGATGCCGTTGTATTGGCAAACAATACAATCAGACCGGTTGCTGCTAACATTATAATCATAATCATAGAGGGCATCATCACATTGCCGGCATCATTAACTGCAAATCCAGGAGAGAATCCTTCCGCGTTGCCAAAATGAGGAAGCAATTGCGGGAATGAGCTAAGCATCACGACAGAGATAACAGCTAAAGCAAAAATTATAACAGATTTAATTGCACCGGGCGCTAATGTGGTAGTTGCTTTTTGCTCGGCATTCTCCAGATTTTTAACAAACTCAGGATCTTTCATGCGTTCCTGAAATTCCGGATCTTCACTTAATTCTTTTCCCCGCTTCCATACAAACAACACGCCTACCATTACTCCGATCATCGTAGCGGGAATACAGATCATTAAAATATCGGTAAGTTTTATTCCGCTGGCTGCTAATACCGTAAGCAACGCTGCCGATGCCGCTGATACCGGACTTGCTGTAATGGCCATATACGCAGCAATCACACTCATGCTCATGGCTCTTTCGGGCCTGATTTTATTTTTGATTGTTACTTCAGCAATAATGGGCATGATGGAGTATGAGATGTGTGCAGTGCCTGCAAATAAAACAAACGCATATGTTACTAAAGGGCCAAGAAAAGTAATTTGCTTAGGATTACTGCGAAGCAAGTTTCCGGCAACCTGCACCAGATAATCCATTCCTCCGGCAGCCTGAAGTGCTGCTGCGGCTGTTACAACGCTCATTATAATAAGCATCACTTCGATTGGGGGATCAGCGGGTTGCATCCCAAATAAAAATAGAAAGATGAGAAGTCCAATCATACCCATCACACCTAACCCGATACCAGTCATCCGGGCACCAATGAAAATGCAGATCAACAGAATAGCAAGTTGAAAGAGTACCATATTCCTTTCTTAATTATTTTCGTAGCATCCATTCCATAATGTCCCCACCAGCTTTCATGTTAGAAATTTGCAAACTTAGTTTGACCAGATCGATGATATTCGTCAGCTTACTATGAGACTTAATCTATACGTATTACTTTGTTAATGAATTTCTGGTTTGAATAAGGGTATACGCGTTCATTATTGCTAACTTCAATTGGAACAAATGCTTTACCTTTTGTTAGCCAAATTAGGATTTTTTTTGGATAAAAGGATGCCTGTATATATTGGGTCAACGAATAATCAAAAAATACCATGAATAAATTTGAAACCGCTTTAAAAAAGTATCTTGACATTTTCGCCAACCAGGAAATGTATTTTGTGAACGATTTAAAAAATCTGGAACTCTTCAAGAAATATCCTCTCAATATAAATGCAGATGACATTCGTATTAAGCTCAGTGCGATTAATGACACAGACATAAGCCAAAATACACTCATGGAAGATGCTATTGCACATATCCTTACATTAAAAATCGATGAACGAATTAAGCATGATGATCTTTCCGTTGTGGAGGATCTTGCTCATATAACATCAAACGGTAGGATATTCTACCTGCTTCATTTTGCTTCGGTATATTGTAATTTCCATAAACCTGAAATCTTCCCGGTTTATAGCGAACAACACATTGACTTTTACAAAAAGTATATCAAGGAAAATAATCTTTCGCTTGATCCAGAAAAAATCAATACCTACGATGTCTTTTCAAAAGCATTGAACGATTTACTAGAACGATGGGGGCTGACTGGAAAAATGAATTATCTGCATATCCGGAAATTTGGTTGGCTATATGCCGAAACCGTGGTGAAAGAAGCGAATGCCTAAACTTTTTTTACTTTTAATAACAAAGAACCTTGCACCTCAAGTTAACGATTGAAAAATTATTATTATCGGCTTTGTCATCTTGGAAATGGTCTTAACCGCCCGCAACAAGCATCAATATTACATCGATCCTTTTTTGTGAATCAGGAGAAAAATATATTATTGAAAATTCTTCTCACACTTGCAAGGGCAACCCGTTCGGTGGGTATGTTTATGGCCAGATAATCTCTTCACAATAGTTGGTTGTTCAATTGAATTCCGGCAAATTAATAGAGCTTAAACCAAATGGTTGCGCCAATATTTCCATGCGGGTGTTGGAATTAAAGTTAGTGAAAGGTGGAATTTCATCACCAGGTGTTCAATTGCTGATGATGAAAATCAACCAATCTTTTTAATCAATTTCATCACCAATACTTTAATTATTTTTACCTTACAAAGAAAAGAAAACATTAAAACCATGAGACTATCTATGTCATCATCCAGGCAACTTGTCGGATTGACGATGCTCGTTGCAACCGTCTTCGGGTGCAGCAAAAAAGCTGAGGTGATTCTTCCCCCAATCAAAGTCAACGTTGTAAAAGCCGTGCAGAACGATGTTCCACTCTATGAAGATTTTGTGGCTCAGGTATATGGCCAATCGGATGTGGACATCCGTGCGAGAGTAGAGGGCTGGGTAACGTCCATGAATTTTAAAGAAGGATCTCACGTAAAGAAGGGTGACCTACTCTATATAATTGATGATGCACAGTATCAAACCCGTGTGGATCGGGAGGCCAGTGATTTAACCCGATCAAAGACGGAGTTGGTTCGTGCGCAAAACGATCTGAGCAGAGTAAAGCCACTCACCGAATTAAATGCATTGAGTAAAAAAGATCTTGATAATGCAACCGCTTCTTTTGAAGCCGCACAAGCACAAGTAAAAGCTTCTGAAGCCTCACTACAAAATGCAAGAATTGAATTAGGGTATACCCATGTCTACTCACCCTTTGATGGTATTATTGGTACATCCAATATGCGCGTTGGAGATTATGTAAGCAGAGCCGGAGCCTCCTCTGTTCTTACCACAATTTCCAGCATTGGTTCTGTTCGTGTTCGTTTTCAAATCAGCGAACGGGAATACTTGCGCATTGCTAAGCTCACGAAAGAGGAACTGTCAGCAGCACGTAAAAATGTTCAACTGGTCATGGCGGATGGCTCGATTTATTCAGAAAAAGGAGAAGTCAATTTTGCTGATCGTGAAATTGATTCGAAGACAGGTACCCTAACCATTGAAGCATTATTTCCCAACCCAACCGGTTTATTACGTCCAGGTCTGTTTGTTAAAGCACGAGTATTACTGAGTACTTTACCAAATGCAGTAATGGTTCCTCAACGTGCCGTTTTTCAATTGCAAAGCCTTTCACAAGTGTTTACAATATCTGACTCAAGTACCTTAAAGGTAACAGTGGTGGAAGCCGGTCAAAAAATCGGTGATGCCTGGATTATTACCAAAGGATTAAAAGCCGGAGACAAAGTAGCAGTAGTTGGAACCAGCAGTCTTACGCCCAATTCGAAAGTTGAAATCGTTGAGCAGAAGTGGCCGGATGATTCTCAAAAATAATAATTCATTCTAACATTAAAATTAGACAACTGCTATGAGTGAATTTTTTATCCGAAGGCCGATCGTTGCGATGGTAATCTCCATCCTGATGGTTCTTATGGGACTGATTACCTTAAGAAGTATCCCCATCTCGAAGTATCCTGAAATCACACCACCGATGGTTCAGGTTACTACTTTGTTTAATGGTGCTAATGCCGTAAACGTTGAGCAAGCTGTGGCCACACCGATCGAACAACAAGTTAATGGTGTGGAAGAAATGTTATACATGAAATCCATCAACGCTGCAGATGGATCGTTGACTCTACAAGTATCGTTTGAAGTAGGAACTAATCTCGATAATGCAAACATGCTCACTCAAAACAGAGTGTCGCAGTCGAGTGCCAAAATGCCCAATGAGGTAAAGGCTTTTGGTGTGACTACCAAAAAATCAATGGTGTTTCCAATGATGCTGGTTTCTTTGTCATCGCCCAATGCTACCTATGATGGATTATTTCTGAACAACTACGCCAACATTAATATTGTTGATCAGCTAAAGCGATTAAAAGGAGTTGGTGATGTGATTCTCTTCGGAGGAGCCGATTACGCGATGCGCGTTTGGTTGAATCCTGACCAGCTAACAAAATTGAATCTCACGGTAACCGATGTGATGAATGCCGTAAAAAAACAAAACGCAATTTCA
Source organism: Chryseolinea sp. (assembly GCA_036787535.1). Classification (GTDB taxonomy): domain Bacteria; phylum Bacteroidota; class Bacteroidia; order Cytophagales; family Cyclobacteriaceae; genus Chryseolinea. The sequence continues at coordinate 66,321 of DAIQPD010000005.1, read as the reverse complement.
CCCGGTGGAAAATTTGGAGCACCACCCGTTCCGAATGGTGTTGAATATACCTATAGCGTGTTGTTACAAGAGCGTTTAGTTACAGAGGAAGAATTTGGTAACATCATTGTAAAATCAGACGAAAAAGGTTCGATCATTCGCCTGAAAGATATTGGTCGACTTGAATTGGGGATGGAAAATTACAATTCATTCAGTCGTTTGAATAGCAAATCAGCCAGCACCATTGTAGTGTATCAGATGCCCGGTTCTAATGCGCTTGAAGTCGCTGAACTGGTCGAGAACACTATGGCTGAATTGAATACTCGTTTTCCGGAAGACCTTCGCTATGATGTTGCCCTCAATACAACACGAGCTGTGTCTGTAGGTATAGAGGAAATCATTCATACTTTGTTTGAAGCCGTTGTGCTCGTAATTATTGTCGTGTTTCTATTCTTACAGGATTGGAGAGCTACGCTTATTCCATTGTTAACTGTTCCGGTTTCGTTGATTGGAACATTCATCATTTTCCCATTGCTGGGATTCTCTGTAAACGTTCTGTCTTTGTTAGGATTAGTGCTTGCCATCGGTCTCGTGGTGGATGATGCCATTGTGGTAGTGGAAGCCGTAATGCACAACATTGAACATGGAATGAATCCAAAAGAAGCCACACAGAAAGCAATGAAAGAAGTGGGTGGACCTGTTATCGCGATTGCCCTAATTCTTGCAGCGGTGTTTGTTCCGGTCGCGTTTGCCGGAGGCATTACCGGTAGATTGTATCAACAGTTCGCAATCACTATTGCCATCTCAGTATTATTCTCAGCCTTCAATGCGCTTACACTTAGCCCTGCATTGAGTGCTATTCTTCTGAAACCGAAAAAGAAATCAACCGGCTGGTTACAGCGATTCTTCGATTCATTCAACCGTATGTTCGATAAGTTTACAGAGGGCTATACAGGTGTAGCACGTATTGTGGCGCGTAAATCGATACGCTCTATTATAATCATTGGAGTTGTACTGCTCTTCACCTTTGTTTTAGGAAAGCAAATTCCTGGAGGATTTTTACCGGAAGAAGATGAAGGTTATTATCTTGTTAACGTACAACTTCCTGATGCATCATCGTTGGAACGCACCAATGAAGTGGCTGCCAAATTAGAAAACATTATAAACAATACGGAAGGTGTTGCCTATTCAACCATGGTGGTTGGGTATAGTATGCTCACACAATCTTATTCTACCAACAACGCATTCGTGTTTGTATCATTAAAACCGTGGGACGAGCGGGAGAAGACTGCCGCACAGTTGGTTAAGGAAACTAATCTTGCCATTCGAAATACCATCTCGGACGCTTCCGTTATTGCGTTCGGCCCTCCACCTATTGAAGGACTTGGAACCTCCGCAGGGTTTACCTTACAGCTTCTCGATCGTTCAGGTAACACACCGCAGTTTCTCGAAGATCAGGCACGCAGCTTTTTAGCTAAAGTAAATGAGCGACCAGAAATTGCACGAGCGTTTACCTTGTTCCGCGCAAATGTGCCGCAGAAACAAATTGTTATTGATTATGACAAAGTAGAAAAACTGAATATCGATCAAAGTGAAATTACCAGTACAATCTCTACGTATTTGGGTAGCACGTATGTAAATGACTTCAATCGGTTTGGTCGCCAGTATAAAGTATTTGTGCAAGCCGAAGCTGAGGATCGTCTTGAACCCAATGACATTGCCCGCTACTACGTGCGCAGTCGGTCAGGAGAAATCATACCATTAAACACGCTCGCGGAAGTAAAAGATATTTCAGGTCCGTCATATACCAATCGCTTTAATATGTTCAGGGCTGCGGAAATATCAGGAGCTCCTGCAGAAGGATATAGTTCGGCAGATGCCCTGAATGCGTTGGAAGAAGTTGCGGCTACCTTACCAAAGGAAATGGGTATTGCCTGGGGTAACATGTCCTATCAGGAGAAAGCGGCAGAAGGATCAGGAGGTACCGTGTTTCTGATGGCTTTGGTGTTTGTGTTCTTAATTCTTGCTGCACAATATGAAAGCTGGAAACTTCCTTTCAGTGTTTTGCTAGGTGTACCCGCTGCTATTTTCGGTGCCTTCTTAGGCCTGTGGCTTTGTGGACTTTGGAGTCCGAGTTATGTAAACAACGTATTCGCGCAAATCGGCTTGGTAATGTTGATTGGATTGACTGCGAAGAATGCGATTCTTATTGTTGAGTTTGCCAAGATGCTTCACGAAGAGCAGGGCAAAACACTTTTTGATGCAGCGTTGGAATCTGCCAAACTTCGTCTTCGTCCTATCCTGATGACTTCATTTGCTTTTATGTTAGGTGTGGTACCGTTGCTCACTGCATCTGGTGCAGGTGCAGAAGCACGTAAAGTAATGGGTATTGCCGTATTCAGCGGAACTTTAATTGCCACCATCATTGGTGTGATTATCGTGCCTGGCTTGTATGTGTTTATTGAAAGCATCGGAAAGAAGAAAACATCCGGCCCGACTGACTCATCTGTTTTACCTTCTCAATCGGCTCATTGATATGAAGAAAATAATTTTCATTGGATTTACTCTTTTGGTACTGGCTGGGTGCGCTGTTGGACCAAAGTATGCCAGACCAAAAACGAAAAAGTCTGAAGCCTATGCACAGGCACCTTCCAAATCAGATTCTATTACAAATATGAAATGGTGGGAAGTTTATAAGGACACCACCTTGCAGAAGCTAATCAGAATCGCAATTGATTCTAACCTCGATTTAAGCATTGCCATAGCGCGTGTTGATGAATCGAAAGCAATCCTTGGTTATAATCAGGCAAATATGTTTCCGTTCTTCGATTATACTATAAAGGGTCGTGCTTCTGATTTTAACGGCAAATCAGAGCAGGCAGGCATTGCATTCACACCTAATTCAGTGGCCGCATTAGGTAATGTATCCTGGGAAATTGATTTATGGGGGAAGCTACGGCATGCTAATCGCGCTGCTTATGCTGATCTGGTTTCTACAGACGAGGGTAGAAAATCTTTGTACATCAGTCTGGTTGCTCAAGTAGCCGAATTGTATTTTCAATTGCGTGGTTTAGATGAACGTCTTGAAATTACACGCAAGACCTATGAAACCCGCATGGAGTATTTACGCATCATTACCTTACGTTTTGAAAAAGGAGATGTATCGGAGTTAGATAAATTACAAGCTGAACAGATTGCAGCTTCAGCACAATCACAATTGTTTGCATTGGAGCGTGCCATCATTGCCACTGAAAATGCGATTAATATATTGCTAGGTCAGACGTATGCACCAGTTGCTCGTGGATTATTGAACAATCAACAGCAATTACCATTAGACATTCCCAGTGGAATACCTTCTGAGTTACTTGAACGAAGACCCGATATTCGCGCTGCGGAACAAAATCTGGTAGCCCAAACTGAACGGGTAGGAATTGCAGTAGCATTACGTTTCCCTTCGCTAAGCCTGACTGGGCTTCTGGGGGTTGCTAGTCCCGATATCTCAACTTTATTTTCACCTGATGCTTTTTTGGGATCAGTAACTGGACAACTTACTGGCCCTATCTTCCGCTTCAATCAAAACAAACGAAGAGTAGAAGCTGAGCGAGCGAAAGCGAGGCAATTTGGTTTTCAATATGAGAAGACAGTGCTCACGGCATTCGCGGAAGTAGAGAACTCACTAGCTGAAATCAGAACTTATCGCAATGAATTTATGGCAAGACAAACGCAGGTAGCGGCAACCGAAAAATCATTGATACTTTCGAAAGCGCTTTACGACAATGGATATACATCGTTCCTGCAAGTATTAGATGCTGAGCGCGAATTATTCAGTTCACAATTCGAGAAATCCATTGCACTGCAAAGCCAATTAATCTCTACCGTTCGCTTGTATAAAGCGCTGGGTGGTGGATGGTAGAATTCTGAAAGCCGGCTGTATACTGTATTTCATCAATTTAAAATTTTAGTTAATTTAGCCTTTGAATTAAAATCATTAGCCAGGCAAAGAGTCAAAACTGACACCACACTTGGAAAACAATACGAAACCAAAATCATGAAAATGAAAAATCTATTCAGCCTAATTTTTCTGGCAACTATTATCTTCTCATGTCAAAAAAGTAAACCAGTAGTTGAAGATACTGTGGCACCTGTGTCATTAGAAGATGCACGCAGCGCATTTTTTAATAACCTTAAGGCTCCTGCCGAAGCGGCTGCCATTCTACAAGCAACCGGAGCTGAATTTAATGCGAGTCTTATCAATGACCATAGTAAGTATCCCCAATATGCTAAGGATAAGGTAAAAGCTGCGGCTAACCTTGGAATCTACTTGTCTGATTTGAATTATAGTGTTGCTTACAAGGAAAGTGCAAATACAAAGGAATTGTTTACGGCTGCCCTTGAGCTAAGCAGGGAAATTGGAGTTGAGCAAACCGTTCTTGACTTCCTTTTGGATCGTTACACTAAAAACATTGCACAGAACGATTCAGTGAAAAATCTTGTCATATCATTATACCTTTATTCTACAGAAAATTTGAAGGATACCGAGCAAGAAAAATTAGTTGGTATTGCCATGGCTGCTTATCAAATCGAGAATCTTCATCTTGCTTTAGGTTTAATTTCAACATATCCAAAAGACATGTTGACTACAGATGCACGTACACAAATATTAGTTCCCGTTTTCAGAATGGTGTTGGATCAAAAGGCGAATGTTGAAAACATATATGGATTTTTGAAGTCGATTTCTGACCCGGCAAAACCTAATTTTGATTATTATGCTACAGCGTTTCAAGATCTCATCAGTACGTATGACAAGCTCAACATAACAGAGAAGCTAGCCAATAATGAGGGACTTGAGTTAATGAAAGATGAGGTCGCTTTGGAATTGAGCGAAAAAGTTGAGGCTATTCGAGCCAAGGTTGTTTCAGTAGAGTAATTGTAAGAATCCAACAACATAGTCAAAAAGGCGTGGTTTTATACCACGCCTTTTTTTGTTCAGTGTGCAGAAGCTGCTGTATTAAAACTGCGGCTATGCGAAAATGATGTTGAGTTCATAGACGCTGGGGCTCTTCGTGTACTCGTAAATTGCTCATAAACTCATCTGTAAATTGTACAGGCTATGAAAATGGCTTCTAACGTATTGGATTGTTGTCTAAAGGTTGTTCAGCCTACACACTTTTCTCAATTAAAAAGTGATTCGACATTAATAAGCTTCCCATACCTTATTTAAAATTACCTGATGGTAAACAAGATGAGTCCAAGAAAAATGTCTGCGAATTTTATCTTGATTCATTAAAGGTTCTAAAAACATCCTTACAAATTAAAAGGCCATCAGAATACAGATTCAGATGGCCCTTGATAGATATTCAATTAATTTTTACTCCAGAGGTATATCCGAAACACTCATCTCTCTTACGCTTACGTAACTACCGTTTCTCTTTTCAAATAACACCATATAATTTCCGGTATTGAGGGTGGTATCAGCAGCGTCCACTAATTTAAAAGAACCTACTTCAATAACCTGATTCCCATCATTTGATACAAAAACTTCATTGGTCAAAAATGAAATTTTAATTCCTTCGGAAGAGGATTCGATACCCGACTTTAAGTATTCTACAATTGCCGCTCTACCCACTAATGGTGGTCTGTTTTGGGCAAAGGTTGTTGCATCATCTGCATAATATCCTATGCTTTTAAATTCTCTTGAATTATAAACCGCAGCAAATTCATCTTCCTTAGCTTGTATTTCTTTTTTGATTTGCTCTTTATCAATCACTGGTGCTGCTACTTCTTCTTTCTTAGAATTGCAGGCTATCATTAAGGATACAACCGATAACAATAATGCCGCTTCGATTAGTTTGTTTTTCATGATATTATAGTGTTCTTGATTTAGGGGCTAATTTAAACTCAAAGCAATATAATTAAAAACTGAACCTTCTGTCGTTTTAATTCTTTGGCTGCAAGAGGAAACTCCGTTATTTTTCGTTGACTGTAACCCTAATTAACACTGATCAACGCAAGAAGATATAGAGTACCTTAGATTTTCGAAGTGGTAACACTACAAGGCAAATTTGATAAAATTACCCATCGTAGAAAATACTTATTTAGCCGTTGAAAGGCTAATTGATTCCGTCTTATTAAATAGTATTTTAGTAATCCTTGTTGTTTCGGTCGTGGTGGGAACCATTCTGACCGAACACATCGAAAAACGAATCGTGGAGATTAAAAGTAAATATCGCATGAAACAATTTTTGATTTTTTTACTCGCAGGATTTTTATCGCTATCCTGCCAACGCAAAAAGGAAAATGTATCATCACCTCAAACAGAAGCATTTACCTCGGAACGAAATGCTTTTTTCAATTACCTGGAAAGTCCAGAGGCATCATCCTTGCTTTTAAATTCAATACCAACTTCGTTTAATACCAGCCTGATGAATGACCCTAACCGCTTCACACAATATGTTGGAAACGAAGTAAAGGCAGCTGCTAACATGGGCGTTTATTTATCTGATCTTAACTATTGTATTTTATTTCAAAAGACGGAAATGACGCAAGAGTACTTTTTGGCAATACAGGAACTAAGTAATGTTATTGGAATTCAAAAAAGTACACTACAATTTTTAATGAAACGTTACACCGAAAACAGATCACAAAACGATTCTTTAAAAGCGGTTATGAATCAAGTGTTTAAAAAATCAACCGATGATCTCTTAAGCACTAACCATGAGAAACTGGCCGGACTGGCAATGGTTACATACCAAATTGAAAACCTGCATCTTGCATTGGCTACACTCGAAGCGTACTCAAAAAAACCAACGGAAGAACAAACTCAACCCATGTTACTTTTACTCAATAGAATTGTAGAGCAGCGCGAGAACATGGTAACTATCTATAATTTTTTTGAAACCTTTAGCGATCCATTAGATCCCAATAAAAATCCAAACTATCCTTTCTATAATAATGCAATGCGCGAATTAATAGGTATCTATCAAAAACTTATAGTGAAAGAAAATCCGGAACAGAAAGATATTGTAGAAATAATGAATGATTCGGCTATGAAAACACTGATTGAACAGGTAAATGCTATTCGAACTAAAATTATTGCCTTTGAGTAAGCGATCTCAAACAATTAAATCAACAAATCAAAAGTAGAGGATCAGGAAATTATTATTTAACTTTTGCATTCACTGTAATCATTGTAAAACACGATTATTGAAATTAAAAATGCCCCACTTCCGAGGGGCATTTTTAATTTCAATTGGCATTATTAAATGAAATACTATTTGCCTTGAAGCATCGGTAATTCCTGATACAATGACATACGGACTGATATGTTAATGGCATCTTCAATTTGATAGAATCGTGCACCTATTGAAGTAGAGATTTCCTTTTTTATTTTCTTATAAAACTTTTCGCGCAAAGCAATTTCACTCTTTTGAATCGAGCCACTCTCCTCAACCAATTTATCTAAACTCACATCATCCATGGTTGCATATTTTTCAACATAATCTGTAATCAATTGGATTCTTTTAGAGCCAATTTTAGAGCGCTCTATTTCATATTGATCATAAATGGGCCAGAACTTGGTCGCGTCATCGTTGCTCAATTGAAGAAACTCCGCTACAGTAGCTTTCTTTTCCAATTTAAACACATCGCGAATAATTCCTTCTTCGGTTTTTTGAGCATAGGCAATTATACCAATACAAATAATAGAGAGCGTTAAAATTAATTTTTTCATAACTTTTATAGGTTTTTAAAGTTGATCGAAGATACCTTGTAATTATTCGCGCAATTAAACCATTCTTTTTGGATTTCGGAATAAACTATAGAATTCGTTTTCTACTTTTACAGGGCAATAAATAAAACTAAAATGATAAAGAAAATTCTATTTACGGGACTCATCACCGGGATGTTAGCAGGTTGCCATCCGGGCGGTGCGGAATTCGTTGATGAGGTCGATTTGGTTCTCACCACACATCAAAATACGTACGATTTTGGAACTGCTAATACCTTTAGCATGCCTGATAAGATTCCGGTAGTTACCGGTAGTCTTTTAGAAGGCGAAGAAATTGAATATTTGGAAGCACCAAAAGCTGAGCTAATACTGGATCAGATTATGAGTAACATGGAGAGTCGCGGCTATGTATATGTAGAAGATGCTGCTGATGCTGACTTGGTTATTTTGCCCGCCACTATTTCCACGACAACAATCGTAACCTATTGCGATTACTGGGGTGACTATTGGGGATGGTACTATCCCTATTATGGAGGATGTTATTACCCAAGTGCTTACGCCTATACCACGGGCTCAGTGTTAATCCAAATGATCGAAAATGATAACAGCACTGCTGTTGTTAACGTTTGGGGAGCAGCCGTGAATGGATTATTACAGGGTAGTGATGCCTCTATTGCTAGTCGCGTTCAAAAAGGAATTGATCAGGCCTTCGCGCAATCAGCTTACATTAAAACGAACTAAGGATTATGAAAAAAATAATATTATTTATGGCATTTATAGCCATGGCTGGCGGGTCCGCAGTCGCACAAGGTTATACTTCTATTCATTACGACATTGGTATCCCGCTTGGCAATACTTCAGATCAGATAACCAAGGGAAGTTTCCGTGGCGTTGGACTTGATTATCGCAAAGCTATTAATACTAATTTTGCTGCCGGATTCTCTCTGGGTTGGCAGGTATTTTATCAGCGCAATGATTATGCAACCTATACTGGAACCATCGGTGACAAAACCGTTGATTTAACTGGTGTTCAATACAATTACCTTAATGCCATTCCATTGCATGGAAATATAGGCTATTACTTAGGTGATCCTGACAATACAATAAGACCTTTTATTGGATTAGGTATTGGCACAACCTATTTCGAACGCAGAGTAGAAATGGGTCTTTATGTTAATGAAATAAATGCATGGCAATTTAGCATTCAGCCTGAGGCTGGATTTATATACGAGCTATCTGACTCCATGGGCGCATTTGTTGGTGCTAAGTACACCCAAGGCTTTACTACCGATAAGCTTGATGGACAATCCTACATCAGCATCAATGTTGGGTTTGCCTGGAAATTAAATTAGGCGAACTTCCACATCAAGAATAAAAAAATAGTCCTGAGTTATTCAGGACTATTTTTTTTTAAATTGATTTCACAAAGAAAAAGTTATGAGAATAGTATTCCTTATCGTTGTTATCCTAACTGGTAAAATGGTTTGCGCACAGGTAGCACAAGATACTGTTAGGCAGGATTCAATACCTACAAAACCACCAGTACAAGTTCAGTTATCAGTGCAGCCAACAGCACCTCAAAAAACCTCTGAACCGTTTATGAAAAGAATCAGTCTGGGAGGATCAACTGGTTTCTGGTGGTCAACTCATCAGATGAACATTGAAGTATCTCCATTGCTGGCATATCATTTTCCAAAAATATTGGTCACTGGTTTTGGATATCGTTACATCTATGTACGTGATCTTTTGTACAGCAAGAATTTGAATAATTACGGACCAAATATTTTCGCTCGGGCACAAATCACCAAACGAATTTACCTCTGGACAGAGTGGGAGAATTTAAGAACGGAGTATGTATCCAAATCGGGTATAACACAGGAAGCTACAGTTGATCATGAACACATCGACTCATTCTTTGCAGGCTTTGGATACGTTCGTCATTTTGGAAAACGTGGACGTGCTGGCTTAGGATTTCAATTGCTCTATAATTTTCTGTATGAGAGAGAGGACCATTCTTCATACTATAGTCCTGTTATTTATCGGATTGGATATTTCTTTTAGCGCATAGTCACTCAGGCCTTATTTAAAATTGACCAATACCTTGCAGAGTTAAGAAGACTCTACAATCCTAAAGTTTCTAAAATAAAAAATCCTTCCATTGAGTAGAAGGATTTTAACTAAGATAAGAACGTTGGACTTATTTAAGTCTGAAATTCAAACTTCCTCCAACGTTGAATTGCCAAATGGTTGATCCGGTTGTAACACCCGCTCCGCTCCCTCCTGATCCAAAATAAAAACCTCCACCTGCCCATTGAACTGGCGAGAATACTTGTCCGTGAATTCGAAGACTTACTTTTTCTGTTGCTTTAATGCGTACACCCAATTTTCCGCCAAGAGAAAATCTTGCTTGTGATTCAGCTTCTAAAGACGCGTCAGGAGTAAACCAACCCACTCCCATATTAAGTGTTCCGAATCCGCTAATTCTATCATTCAAAGGTGCATATCGTGTTCCACCCAACATGATGTAGTGAACACCAATATTTCCCCTGTATGTTTTACCAAGAATGTTATTTGGATCAAATCCCTGATACATGGCATCCGTCTTCATGGTTTGATAGATTAGCTCAATGGCCGTTGTCTCACTTAATCCAAATTCAAGACCACCACCCCATTGAAAACCATCTCCAACTTCTCCGTACCCATACTGGGTATCGAACTGATCTGAAAAAGTATAGCTTTCAAAAGTCATCAAGGTAATGGTGGGTTGTGCACTAACTGCGATGCATCCTGTTAGTAAAACAAGCAGACATAAAGAAGTAAGAGTTTTCATATCGATATATTTTTTATAAAACGAAGATAGCGAAAATGGTGTGATCCACTAACTCAATCATTCATGATTAAAGGTATTATTCCTTATTTTAACAAACGGTCAGGCTTAGTGTCGAAAAAAGAAACAGCTTTCTATTTTTTTCTTCTTCCAAAATGATACCCAACGTTCAGTTGATACCGAAACCCTGCCGACCATGTTGAATTCCTGCCTTGAAGTGTAACATCCTTATCGGTTATCAGGTCTTTTATTATTGGGAATTTGTCGGTTAATGCAGTCAGAATTTCGTTTTCCAAAATCTCTTCTTCGGTTATTTCAAAGTCTCCATCCAGACCAAGCTTCATCGAATAATGCGCCATGGATGGTCCAAAAATAACCATGTCAATTGTCCATCGGTTTTTGATAACAAACTGATAGCCCAACTGAGCGCCAATATTTAAAACATTGATATCTGTTTTTAATATCGCACTCGAAGTGGTTTGATCATCTGGAGAGGTGTACTCCAGATTCCGGCTGTTTTTAAAAAGATAGTAATTAACATAGGGGCCAATGTAAACACCATGAGGGGCTGGATATTTATTCTCTTTCTTCAAATAAAACCGATACTCGCCTCCTACTAAAAATCCGCTCTTCTGTGTTTCGTCCTTTACATGGATCGAAGATCCGAAATCCGCCAGGGTAGGAAATCGCATATTACCTACTGTAATAACCCAGCTTTGATTGGGTTTGGTTACGCGCTCATACGAAAGGGCTGTGGAGTTTTGGAATATCGCGCTTGTGATCAGATTCAGTTTTATGGTATTCCGCCTTTGTACAGTGCTGTCACCTTTTTGAGCATTACAAAAGATTGCTGTTCCAAAAAACAAAAACGTGGCTAAGTATTTCATGATGCCTCCTTTATTTACACCTAAAGATTGGAATATTTTACGAATGTTGAACCTGCTTCGTATTGAAAACAGAAAGTATTTATTAGGATTTACATCATAAAGCAGAAACATGGTGATGGCAATACTTCCAGGCAACGTCATAAAACAATAAAGGAATCCAAGATTTCGATTGCGGTTTTACCGCTTTTCGAAATTTGAATTCCTTTGCCCTCGGTCTGTTTCCTCACAGACTATGGAGTTTTAATTCCCTTCCAGGATATTATCTAAGGTATTAGCAGAACTAAACTTTCTCAGCCACCTTGTTCATTACCTTGGTTTGTATTTGAATCGATTCCTTGTGAACTAATTTCAACAGTTCATTCGTAAATTCAGAATCAAGTCCCATGGCTTTGCCTAAGGTAATGCGGGTTTGAATAATTTCTTCCCAGCGATTTACCTGCAGGATGGTAACATTGTTTTCTTTTTTGTACTGACCAATCTTCTCTGATATCTTCATACGTGCCGCCATCTTCGACATGATCTCATCATCCAATTGATCGATCTGCTCACGCAAAATGCTCAATGTATCTTTGAATGTCTTGTTATCAGAAGTTACAGAGCGCACTACTAATCCATCAATGATCTTTGCAAGAACCGCAGGCGTTACTTGTTGTTTAGCATCACTCCACGCTGCATCTGGATCAATATGACTTTCAATCATCAAACCACACATGTCAAGATCAAGAGCCTTTTGCGAAACGAATGAAATCAATTCGCGATTACCTGAAATGTGACTTGGGTCGCAGATAATATCCAATTCAGGAATACGAGTTTTTAATTCGATGGCCATATCCCACATCGGTGCATTACGGAAAGGTCCTTTTTCGAATGAAGAAAAACCACGATGAATAGCAGCCAGTTTTGTAAGACCAGCTTTGTTCAAACGCTCTAACGCTCCAATCCAAAGTTCAAGATCAGGGTTAATCGGATTCTTCACCATCACTGGAATATCAACACCTTTTAAAGCGTCTGCAATTTCCTGAACAGAGAAAGGATTTACAGTTGTGCGGGCACCAACCCAAAGAATATCAACACCAGCTTTCAAACAGGCTTCAACGTGAGCAGCGTTTGCTACTTCAGTTGTAACAGGTAATCCGGTTTCTTTCTTCGCAGCAATGAGCCACTTCAATCCTTCTTCACCAGCACCTTCATACATACCCGGTCTGGTGCGTGGTTTCCATATACCAGCACGAAGGGCATGTACTTTTCCAGTAGCAGCAATTTGTTTTGCTGTTGCTACAGTTTGTTCTTCTGTTTCAGCACTACAGGGACCGCTGATGATGATGGGTTTGCTTGCAGTAGGTAACCATTTTGAAATGGACTGAAGTTGTAATACGTTTTTCATATTCTGTGTTCTGTTAATTGTTCTGTTTAATTTATTTTTTCAACTACTGGTTTGATTTGTTTATGTTCTATTCCATTTAAGATTTCTCTGATGCGGTTCGCACTCGTCATGATGTTATGTAATTCTTTTACATCTCGCTTCATCAAGTAGTATTGAAACTTTTGCAAGTGCATAATATATTCCAACAACGCCTGACTTAAATATTCTGCATTCTGTTCGAAGATAGGTGCCCACATATCGGGCGAACTTTTTGCCAGACGAACAGTGGAGGCAAAACCACTTCCTGCTAATGCAAATATATTTTTCTCATCGCGCTCAATATCCAATACAGTTTGTCCGAGTAAGAAAGAACTAACGTGAGACAAATGCGATACATACGCCACATGTTTATCGTGTTCTTCTGGTTCCATGAAAATGGTATTCATGCCCAACGACTCAAACACCAACGTTGCAATGGACAATGCCTGCGGTGAAGATTTTTCTTTTTCGCAGATGATGTTGGTTTTGTCTTTGTACAAACCAGAGAACGCGGCTTCGGGTCCAGAGTTTTCTGTTCCGGCAATGGGGTGAGCAGCAACAAACTGCTTACGCTTTTCATGATGCTCCACCGCTTTACACAATAATCTTTTTGTGGAACCGGCATCAATCACCACGGCATTTGGTTTAATGATATCCAACAAACCAGGCAACAATTGACACATGGCGTTTACCGGAATGGCGGTGATAATTAAATCAGAAGTTGAAAGTGCTTTTTCTTCTGATTCAATCTTATCCACTATACCTAATGCGACAGCCTTCGTTGCGTGGTCTGCGTTCCGATCGATGCCCACGAGTTCCGTTGCTACACCGGCTTTCCTCAAGTCGATGGCAATCGATCCGCCTATTAAACCTAATCCAATTATAGTAACCTTCATTTTGTTAAGCTTTAACAGTGGACTGTCGACCATGGACTGTTGACTTATCTTCAATAAATTTTTCAATTCTATTCAAAGCTTCGCTCAACATCTCTACGGTGCAGCAAAGTGAAATGCGGATATATCTTCTTCCGGCTTCGCCAAAAATGAAACCCGGTGTGATGAATACTTTTGTTCCGTATAAAATCTCATCAATCCATTTTTCAACATCAACAATGGAATTCGGAGCTTTTGCCCACACGAATAATCCGGACTGCTTATCTGCATAAGAACAATTCAGCAGATCTAAAATCTTCTTTGCTGCTTTTCTGCGATCAGCATACATTTTATTCAGTTCTGTAAACCATGCTTCACCATTCTTCAACGCTTCAACGGCTGCATGTTGCAAGCCTAAAAACATTCCCGAATCCATATTGCTTTTTACTTTCAATACTGCATCAACGTACTCTTTCTTTCCGGCAACCCATCCAATACGCCAGCCCGCCATGTTATGCGATTTACTCAACGAGTTTAATTCCAATGCAACTTCATCCGCACCTTCAATAGAAAGAATGCTCATCGGTTCATCATTCAAAATCAAACTGTATGGATTGTCGTTTACAATCAGAAAATTATTCGCTCTCGCCAAATCAACCAGTGCTTTCAACTCTGCCTGTGAAGCGGTTCTTCCCGTTGGCATGTGTGGGAAATTAATCCACATGATTTTTACCTTCGAAAGATCACTGCGTTTTAAGGCTTCAACATCAATGCCCCAATTCAAATCTTCTTTCAACGCATACGGACGAAGTTTGGCACCAACCAAATTTGCCACTGACGAATAGGTAGGATATCCTGGATCCGGAATCAATACTTCATCACCTTCATTTACAAAGGCCATAGCAATGTGCATGATACCTTCCTTCGAACCCATCAACGGGAGAATCATTGTTTCCGGATCGATCGAGACGTTGTAAACACGTTTGTAAAAATCAGCAACACCTTTACGCAACTGAGGAATACCTTTGTAATTCTGATAACCATGATTTGCCGGATTTTTTGCAGAGGCAATCAATGCCTCAACGGTTTCAGTTGATGGTGCCTGGTCCGGACTACCTATTCCTAAATTAATAACACGAAGCTCAGCAGAATCAAGTGAACGAACTTCTGCCAGTTTCCGGCTGAAGTAGTACTCTTCTACATTGGCAATTCGTTTCGCGGTTTGTATCATTCTCTAAATTCTTTAAAGCGGTCCACAGACAACTGTCTACAGTCGACCGTTGTCTGTGGACTATTTATATTCAATCTTTGCTTTCTTATACTCACCCAGTACATTCAGGTTTTTTACCTGTCGTATTACCTGATGCATGGCTGTGTCGTAATTCTTTCTGCGTTTCCACTCCACATCAACGTGTATGGAATATTCACTTGGCTTTCCGATAATCGGTATCGACTGGATCTTGGAAAGGTTTATACTGTTATTTTTAAAAGTTGTTAAAGCATCGGCTAAACTTCCCACTTCGTTCGCTACTTCAAATGACATCGATGCTTTGTTTGCATCAGTCGTTTTTGTGTTTCGTTTGGTCAGAATTAAAAAGCGTGTGAAATTCTTTTTATGCGTTTCAATTCGCTTCTCTAAAATCTGAAGTCCGTATTTCTTTGCTGCTTGTTCATTCGCAATAGCAGCGGTGTCTTTCAATTTTAATTCTTTAACACGTTTTGCAGAGAGCGCGGTGTCATCGCTTTCGCGGATTTCTACACCTTTCAATTGGTGCAAGAATTCAGTACACTGACGTATCGCCATTGGATGAGACTCTATGCATTTGATATCCGACAACTTCACACCAGGCAACACCAACAAATTCATGTGAATGGGAATGTAGAGTTCGCCTACAATGCTGAAGTGATATTCCTGTAAAAGAAAATAGTTAGGAAGGATGCTTCCTGCTATTGAGTTCTCGATGGCCATCACGGCAAAATCAGCTTCACCGCTCTTCAAGCTCTCGCATAATCTATGGAATGACAGACACTCAATGGTATCAATCGGTTCCTCAAAATAGGTAAGAGCCGCGATCTCATGAAAGCTGGTGGCGATCCCCTGAATTGCAATCTTTAATTTCTTCTTCTTTGCCATTTTCAAAATACCCTATAAAAAAAAAGTCCCCCGGGTTTCGGGAGACTTTTTGAGTTTTCGTTATCGTCTAATCAACAATACACTGCTCGCTAAAGTCCCCCAAGGGTACTAAAGAAGTAGTAATAAAAATTAAAAAATGTATTGTTGACTTTCATTTCTCTGATACTAATGCTCAAATATAATGCGATTTATTTTGCACTTGCAAGCCGCTCCACAAAACTTTCCAGTATTTTATTTGGAACTAATGGTTGTTAGCGGAATAGTCAACGGTCGACTGTCAACAGTCAACAGCAGGCAATTAATCTGCCGCAATTTGTGCCCCCTCCTAAATAAGTGAATTGAGATTTCGAAAGTTCTGCCTTCTTACATCAATGAATTAGTTTCCATCACAGGTATTTACCGTTGTCTGTGGACAGTCGACCGTTGACTATCCGCATCGCCTAAGGACAGCCGACTATTCATCAATTACCTTAATTTTACCAGATAAAAATCCACTTATGAAAACAATAGCATCCAGACTTGGTCTCCTTTCATTATTATTCATTGCCTTGAGTTGCGGGCAAAAATCGCATGACCATGAGCACTTGCACGGAGCTGGCGATGTCATGGCCGGAAGTGCCAACGAGGCACTTTTAAATGAGGTGGACAAAATTCACAATGATTTGATGATGCAGATGGAAGATATCTATAAGCAAAAGGAAGAGTTGAAGAATAAGCTTAGCTCTATTCCTGATATATCGGATGAAGTGAAGCAAAAAATTGAAGCCTCCATGGCCAAACTTGATTCTGCAGATCGCAGCATGATGGATTGGATGCACAACTTTAAACCTCAACCCGACAGTGTAGTAGGCGAAGAAAAGGCCCGTGAATATTTAGAGAACGAAATGGAGAAGGTAAAGAAGTTGAAAGATGATATTAATGAAGCATTGGAGGGCGCGAAGGTGAATTAACCTTATCCCAAAGAATCGCATAAATCCACTCTTTTATAGCACCGGACCAAAAGTTATTTTAGCTTTTTGGTGCGGTGTTTTTCGTTTCGACTAGTCCGAATCAATTCCATTTCCCAAATGAATTCCGGTCTGATTACGGATTGAAAATTTTCTACCTTTGCCGCTCATTACCTAAACTATGGACGTAAAACAAATTCCGCTAAACGACCTCCACGCCAAACTGGGTGGAAAGATGGTTCCCTTTGCAGGCTACAACATGCCGGTGCGCTATTCATCTGATATTGAAGAACACATGACCGTTCGAAATGGCGTGGGTGTTTTTGATGTATCACACATGGGTGAATTTTTAGTGAAAGGTCCGGAAGCACTCGATTTGATTCAACGCGTTACCAGCAACGATGCTTCTAAACTAATTGACGGACAAGCACAATACTCTTGCTTACCAAATGAAACAGGCGGAATTGTTGATGACTTAATTGTATATAAAGTAAAAGACAATTATTACATGTTGGTAGTGAATGCTTCCAACATCGAAAAAGATTGGAATTGGATTAGCAAATTCAATACGAAAGGGGCATCGATGATGAACATTTCGGACGATTTTTGTCTTTTCGCTGTTCAGGGTCCGAAAGGCGCAGCAACGCTTCAAAAATTAACAAAGATCGATCTCAGTACAATCAAGTACTATCACTTCGCGATGGGTGAAATGGCAGGTGTGAACGGTGTTGTGATTTCGAATACAGGCTACACGGGTGCCGGTGGTTTTGAAATCTATGTAATGAAAGCGGATGCAGAGAAAATGTGGAATGCCATCTTCGAAGCAGGTAAAGAGTTTGACATCAAACCGATTGGACTCGGTGCACGCGATACTTTAAGACTAGAAATGGGCTTCTGTCTTTATGGAAATGATATTGATGATACCACGTCTCCATTAGAAGGCGGTTTAGGTTGGATCACCAAATTCACAAAAGATTTTACCAACTCTGAAGCAATCAAAAAACAAAAAGAAGAAGGTGTAAAGAAAAAGTTAATAGGATTTAAAATGATTGACAGAGGGATTCCCCGTCATGATTATGCCATTAAAGATTCAGCTGGAAATGTCATCGGTAAAGTAACTTCAGGAACGCAATCTCCAATGTTGGGTATAGGTATTGGTTTAGGATATGTAACTACTGAATTATCAACTCCTGGGTCTGAAATCTTTATTGATGTGAGGGGAAAAGCCTTGAAGGCTTTGGTGAGCAAAACACCTTTAATTAATTAGTTGATTCAGTCATGAGTTAATTCGTTGATTGGATGCATTGCCGAATTAACTCATCAATAAATCAACTATAATCGTCACATCAACCCATTACCGAATCAATTATAAATGAAAACTATTGACGTTTGTTTAAGTCCTGATCTAATGCATCTCTACGATGTAAGTGACAAGGCTGTTGTGGTGGTTGATATTCTTCGTGCTACGTCTTGCATGACTACAGCATTTGCGCATGGTATTGAAAGCATCACTCCTTTTGCTAAACTGGATGACTGTCTCGCGATGAAACCAAAAGGATATTTTACTGCGGGCGAGCGTGATGGAAAAAAGGTGGATGGTTTTGACTTAGGTAATTCTCCCTTTGAATACATGGATGAAAATCTGAAAGGAAAAAAGATTGCCTTCACCACAACCAACGGAACACAAGCCATTGCTAAATCCATTGGAGCAAAAGAAATCGTTATTGGCTCGTTCTTAAATCTCTCGGCTGTTGCTGAATACCTTAGGTATTTACCTCATCCCGTTCTGGTGGTGTGTGCAGGTTGGAAAGGAAAAGTGAATCTCGAGGACACGCTATTTGCGGGAGCGTTAGTTGAATTATTGAAAGATCATACAGAACCCGATTGTGATGCCCCCCTTGCAGCACAGCATCTGTTCAATCTGGGGAAACAAGATCTATTTTATTTCCTCAAAGAATCGAGTCACGTAAAACGATTAGCAAAACTGAACATCTACAAAGACATCCAATTCTGTTTGACCTGCGATCAGTATAATCTGGTTCCCATTTTGAAAGAAGGAGTGTTGATGATTCAAGGTTCATAGTTCAAGGTTCAACGTTTATACGACATTGAACCTGGAAACTTGAACTTTAAACCCTAATATAAATCTTCCTCTTATCCAATACATATCCAACCGCCCAACAACTTAGCATAAAGAAAAAGGCGAAGAAGAAGGATGCATTGATAGGACTCATAAAACTTCCAAAGAAATCTTGAGCAATCCAATCTCGAATACTATTTTCTCCGCTAGGTAATATCAGCAGCAGAATCAATCCAATTTCGGAAAGCAAATAAATAAACAGTGGGTTCTTGCCAAACATAACAAAGAAGTGTGTCCACGATTGTTTCTTCTTCATCTCTATCACATACATCAGGATTGATAAGATGAAGAAGTCAAGTCCAACGGTGAGTAACACAAATGAACTGGTCCATATTTTCTTGTTGATGGGAAATACCATATTCCAGGTAAGCGCAACAAAAATCAACAGTGCTCCGGCAAGCATTAACTTCGCAATGGTTTCATACGACTTGCCATGTTTGCGAATAAAATCACCAGCAAGGTATCCGAGGATTACATTGACGATTGAAGGTAGAGTACTCAAGATTCCTTCGGGATCAAACGCCACACCTTCACCATGATAGAGATGTTTTTCGCCCAGGATTAAAAAATCCAATTTGTTTCCGGCATAACCTGCTAAGCTGTATGGATCATTTGGATCGCCATAAGCATAGAGTATAATCCAATATCCAACGAGCAAGACTGCACTGATGATGAGTGCAAAATTCTTCGATCCAAAACGAATGATCACCGAGGCAAAGAAATAACAAAGGGCAATGCGTTGTAGCACACCCAAAATTCTGGTGTCACCAATTGGTTTCAATGTCCATGAACTAAAATCAAAAAACGGGAACCAGTACATTAAGTATCCCAATAGAAAAATAATGGCTGTGCGCTTCAGTGTTTTTGTCCAGAAAACAGAATTGTCCTGACCCTCAAACTTAAACATCGAAAATGCCATGGCATTGCCTACTGCAAAAAGGAAAGAAGGAAATACTAAATCCGTTGGTGTAAACCCGTGCCATGAAGCGTGAAGCAACGGAGGATATGATATGTTCCAATCTCCCGGAGAGTTTACAATAATCATAAAGCAAACGGTCATTCCCCGAAAAACATCGAGGGCAAGGTAGCGTTGGTTGTCAGACATGGTATTAGGTTACAGGTTCCAAGTTAAAGGACGTACTAAGCTCGAAGATTTTATTCAGCGGTGCAAACACACACTGCGCACACCCAAATTAAATTCCATTTTGTTTTCAATACAATAAAAAATCCTCTCTGTTCGGAGAGGATTTTTTTAATCTAATGTTCAAGAATCAATTCTAATTGGCTGGCGTAAATTTAACAACCGAGTTTTTTACAGGACTCACTGTGCGAAGGTAAGCGTAAATCGCTCCGAGATCTTGTTCGGTCATGTGCGCATACATTGTCCAGGGCATGATGGTATTATACTCTCCGGGTTTTACATCGGGTGTTACGTACGATGAGTCAGCATACACTTTAAACTTACTAATAAATTCACCGCTGGTCATTTTTCCAATTCCGGTTTCTTCATCAGGAGTAATGTTTACAGATCGCACAACTGATTTATCTGGAAAGCCGAACTCCCGCCCGCCTGCAAAAGCAAGCTCCTTAATAATTTGTCCTTTGTCTACTTGTGTGTGGCATTCAATACATCCTGATGCATTTATCAGATAAGCACCATGCGCAAGTTGATCGTTTGGATCGGGTCGTTTGGTTGGATTGCCTTTTTGCGGAATGGTGTTGATGATAAAATTCATTGGAAAGTTAGAGGTCGATTCCGGCACTTGGCTTTCGATCGGTTCCAATGTTCTGATGTACGCGATAAGTGAATAAATATCTTCATCATCCATCTTACCATAATACAAATACGGCATCACCGGAAACATTGCCCTACCCTCTTTATTCACCCCCGTGGTAATTACCCGATACAGCTCACCGTCAGTATAACGACTGATACCCGAAGGCGTAATGTTCTTCGCAAAATATACTCCGGGGAAACCTACACTTTCGTCAAAACGATCGCCTCCTTTGCCCAGCGTTCCCTCAGTAATCGGTCCTGAGAATTTACTCCAATCGCGGACGGAATGACAATCGACACAGACGTTAACAGAATTGGCAAGGTACCTTCCCCGTTCGATGCCCTCAGCCGTTGCATCTACCTTGAGTTCGGGAGCATCTCCAACATTAGGAAGAGCAGTTTTTACAAAAGTAAGTAAGCCTGAAACGGCCAGAAAAAATACAAGCAAAATGATGCCGGTAATTTTGAGAAACTTATTCATTGGTTTAGGATTTGGTTTGATACTGAAATTAAAAAGAATTTTCCAACTTCCCTACCAGGCCAACATTACTTCAACTTGTCGTTTTGTTTATGGCGATCGATATCGCGTAGGGTTTTCTTCTCCATGTTTTTCTGAAACGCGTCCGTAAGATTAATACCAGTTTGATTGGCAAGACAAATTAATACCCAAAGTACATCGGCCATCTCATCACCAAGATCTTTATTCTTATCCGATTCTTTTTCAGATTGTTCACCATACCTTCGCGCCATAATGCGCGCTACCTCTCCTACCTCTTCCGTAAGCATGGCCATGTTAGTGAGTTCGCTAAAATATCGAACGCCATGCTCCTTGATCCATTGATCAACTTGAGTTTGTGCTTGTTCTATTGTCATTGTGTTAGTTCTTCAAAATCAATATCCAATACCTCATACTGTTTCCATCCGATAAAATCGTAATGCCACCACTCGGAACTGTTTACTTTAAAACCGTGCTTCTCCATAACGGTAATTAGTTTTGCGCGGTTCCTTTTTATGATTGGATCAGTAACAACAGAAGTCGGCCAGGCCTCTTTCTTAAAAGAATCATAGCCCGTTGGCATTTGTAATTCTTCTCCAGTCTCTAATTTTATAATAGTAAGATCAAGCGCACATCCTCTATTATGACGCGAACCACGGTAAGGCGAAGCAACATAGGTAGTGTCATGATACACTTCATAAAATTTTACTGTTGCTTTATAAGGTCGGTAGGCATCAAAGATTTTTATACCCAGTCCTTCTTTTTTCAATTCCTCCTGAATTTTTTTTAATGATTCAGCAACAGGTTTTCTTGCATACGCTTTCGCAAGGTTATAAATTTTCTCGCCTGTAAAATTGTTCATGGTTGCATATCGAATATCAAGCACAAGTCCAGGGACAAATTTTTCAAGATCAATCAATTCTTTTTTGGGATTAACTTTTACCGAAGATTGATAGTCAGCATAATTTGTGGGATTCAATCCATACTTATTCTGTCCATTAACCAGTAGGAAACAGAAACAAAAAGACAAAAGTAGTAAGCTGCGCATCATAATTTTTAAAGATGATTACAAGGTATAAATTTCTAACTTTAGATAAACAATCAAATATCCTGTCACCGCTATTTCAATATGAAAAATTTTAAACGAATACTGGTCGGTCTTCTCGCTCTTCTTGTTGCTCTTATACTTTTCATTGTTATCTATCTTCAAAC
Organism: Chryseolinea sp.; assembly: GCA_036787535.1. Classification (GTDB taxonomy): domain Bacteria; phylum Bacteroidota; class Bacteroidia; order Cytophagales; family Cyclobacteriaceae; genus Chryseolinea. The sequence goes on along the minus strand of DAIQPD010000005.1, from coordinate 43,922 downwards.
TCAAAAACCAATTTACGATGGCGAACTCAAACTCTCAGGTCTGAAAGAAGAAGTAGAAGTCCACTACGATGATTTTGGTGTACCACACATTTACGCTAAGAATGAAGAAGACGCTTACCTCGCGCTGGGTTATGTTCATGCTCAGGATCGTTTGTTTCAAATGGAAATGCTGAGACGTGCAGCAGGAGGAAACTTGTCAGAAGTATTGGGAACTGACTTTATCAAAATAGATGAACTCTTCCGCACACTGGGCATCAACCAATTTGCGAAAGAGCAGGCAGCAAAATTTATGAGTGGTGATGCATCGCCCGCTCAGCGGGCAGCACTTGCTTATCAAAAGGGTGTAAATGAATATGTGCGCACAGGGGAAACTCCCGTTGAGTTTCGCATTATGGGTATTCCGAAAAATGAATTTAAGCCTGAAGATGTTTACCTGGCCATCGGATTTATGTCACTGGGTTTTGCAGAAGGATTTCAGGCAGATCCAATTCTTCAAAAAATAAAAACAGAATGGGGTACTGAATACCTTAAGGATTTAGCCGTTGAAACTCCAGCCGATGCAGCGCGAATTAATAGTTTTGATGGTCAGCAAAAATCAAGTACCACCGATTCGTTGATCACTTTTATTCACGAAGCACTACAACAATTACCTGTCCCACTATTTCAGGGAAGCAACGGCTGGGTAGTTTCGGGTGATCGAACGCAATCTGGTTTTCCCATTCTGGCGAATGACACACACATCGGTTTTGCACAACCTGCTGTTTGGTATGAAGCTCATATCGAATATCCCGGCTTCCGTTTATATGGACATTACCTTGCAGGAATTCCATTTGCGCTATTAGGTAATAATGATCAATGCGGATGGGGAATAACCATGTTTGAAAATGATGACATGGATTTCTTTTTAGAGACTGTCAATCCTGATGATTCATCACAGGTAAAATTTAAGGATCAATGGGAAGCGCTAACCTTTCGGGATGAAGTGATCAAGATTAAAGGAAAAGACGATAAGGTATTGAAAGTAAAATCGTCTCGTCATGGATCAATCATCAATGCCATTATTGAAACACTCGATAAAAAATCACAACCTGTTGCTTTGTCATGGACGCTTACCCAAAACGACAATCAAGCTGGTGAAGCGTTCTACATTTTAAATCATGCAAAAGGAATTACCGATGCTGAAAAAGCTGCATCGATGATTGCATCACCCGGTCTCAACATTATGTATGGCGATGTGCATGGGAACATTGCCTGGTGGGCGGTTGCCAAATTACCTATTCGTCCTGATCACTTTCAGTCCAAATTCTTTTTAGACGGAGCTTCGGGTAACGATGAATATTTAGGGTACTACGACTTTTCAAAAAATCCGCATGCTGTCAATCCGCCATGGCAATATGTGTATTCCGCCAATAATCAACCGGATAGTGTTGATGGGATTTTATATCCAGGATATTATTTTCCAAAGTCACGATCCGGAAGAATTGTACAGTTGCTCTCAGAAAATAAAAAATGGACGAGTGATGATATGAAAGCCATCAATCTTGATGTTGTCTCTATTACCCATCCGGCAGTAGCAAAAGAAATGGCGTTGGTTTTAAAATCAGTAAACAAAGAAGAGTATCAAGATCTAATTAATCAACTTGAAAACTGGAATGGTAATCATAAAGCAACAGATACAGCTCCTTCTGTTTACTACAACATGCTTTCGCAAATTATGTATGCCTCTATGATCGATGAGTTAGGAGGCAATGCTACGAAAGCATTGCTCGGTAGTTCTATTATTAAGAATTCATATCTCATGCTGCTGCAAAATAATTTATCTCCGTGGTGGGATGATGTTCGGACAAAAGATCTGAAGGAAACGCGGGCGAATATTATTCAGCGCGCAGCAGATAAAACACTTGAATTGCTAAAGAAAAATTGTGGAGAAAAACCAGGCGATTGGGTTTGGGGAAAAATACATACGCTCACGCACGAACATCCTCTTGGTGCTGTAAAGCCAATGGACAAAATCTTTAATGTTGGACCTTTCTCTGTTGATGGCGGAAGTGAAGTATTGAACAACCTAAGTTTCTCACTTGATACCACAGGCTATTTTAAAGTAGACGTAGGACCAGCACTTCGAAAGATCACGGACTTTAGTTCAATTGAAAACGGAGAAACGATTTCACCAACGGGGCAATCTGGCAATGTAATGAGTGAACATTATGATGATCAGGCAGAAATGTTCGCAACAGGTAAATTCAGAAGAATGTTGATGAATCGAGAGGAAATTGAAGGGAAGAGCAAAAAGTTACTTCTATTAAAAGTAAAATAGTCATCAATCCTACTTTTATTTCCTCATTAAAGGAATGTAACAAATAATTAGTCCACTGGAACAAACTGGTGAACTCGCCTGTTTGATATTCACATTCTGAATAATAAAGAATTCAATTCAGAGAAAATACATCCGGAAATTTAACTTTGAAATAATACTTCTATGGAATCGACTCGTAATAAGACTGCACTCATCACAGGCGGAACAAAAGGTATTGGTTACGGAGTTGCAGAAGCTTTGGTAAATCAGAACATTAATGTTGCCATCACAGGCAGGTCAAAAGAATTAATTGATGAGACAGTTAAAAAACTAAATATTCTGGGTAGAGGTGAAGCCATTGGTTTTGAAGCTGATGTACGAAATGCTGAGTCTCAAAATATAGCAATCGCTGGCATCATAAAGAAGTGGGGCAAACTTGACATACTTATTGCCAATGCCGGTGTAGGGCATTTCGGCTCTATAGAAGATATCTCAACTGAGCAGTGGCTGGAAACCATTGACACGAACTTAACAGGAGTTTTTTACAGCATCAAAGCAAGTTTGGAAGAGTTAAAAAAGACAAAGGGATATATCATTACCATAGCAAGTCTTGCTGGTACCAATTTCTTCGCGGGCGCATCGGCATATAATGCCAGTAAGTTTGGATTGGTTGGATTTACTCAAGCCGTAATGCTGGATATACGAAAGTACGGTATCAAAGTCACTACGATTATGCCTGGATCGGTAGCCACACAATTTAATGATCATGTTGTGTCAGAGACAGATGCGTGGAAAATCCAACCCGAAGATATCGGACAAATGGTTGTCGATTTACTGCTAATGAATCCAAGAACATTACCGAGTAAAATAGAAGTTAGACCTACGACACCAAAATAATTTGAATTGCTCAACAACTAGTGAATGCTAAACTCTATTCTTTGTGTCAATAGTAATCGTCACTGGACCATCATTTATTAATTTTATTTTCATGTCCGCACCAAACGTTCCGGTTTGAACTGGCTTGCCTAGAGCAAGCTCTACTTCTTTTATAAATTTTTCATAGAGAGGAATGGCTATATCGGGTTTAGATGCTTTAAGGTAAGAAGGACGATTACCTTTCTTCGTGCTGGCGTGCAAGGTAAACTGACTCACTACAATAACATCACCACCAGAATCTTTCACACTTACATTCATCACACCATCTGCATCATCAAAAATGCGCAGGTTGATAATTTTGTTCGAAAGCCACTCAATATCTTCAGCATTGTCAGCATCTTCAATACCGACAAGAACGACTAGACCATGATTGATTTTTGCTTTAATTGATTTCTCAATTTCTACCGAAGCTTCTGTTACTCGTTGAATGACTGCGATCATTTTTAAAAGTGTTGAGGTGCGAAGTGTTTAAGTGTTGAAGCCACCAGGTGTTGAAGTTTAGGTTAAAAAAAAGAATTAATACTTCAACACTTCGAACGCCAACACTTAGTTACTATTTACCAATTGAAGTTCATTCGATTCATGAATGAATTTTCCGCTTCCTATTGATGAAGCAAAATGAAGCATGGCGCTTGCTACCTGTTCACCCTGAATACCTTTATACTTTGTCGGGATAAGGAAGCCAAAAATCTTATACACTATCTTTGCAGCATCCTCACCTCCTCTTTTCTCTGCGCGATCGCCCATTAACAAGGACGGTCTGAAAATATGGTAACGGTCGTAAGCCACAGCACCGATGGCTTCTTCTACTTGTCCTTTAATCTGATTGTAGTAAATACCAGAAGTTGTATTCGCTCCAAGGGCGGATACTAATAAATATTGTTTTGCACCTTGCGATTTGCAGACCTTGGCAATCTCGACAGGATAATCATAATCTACTTTTTTGAATGCATCCTTCGAGCCTGCTTGTTTCATCGTTGTTCCTAAGCAACAAAACACATCGTCAGTTTTGAAATGAGAATATTGCTCAGTCATCTTATCAAAATCAACAACAATGTTTTCCAGCTTTGGATGTTGGAAATCCAAAGGCTTGCGTGTGATTGCTTTTACCAGATTATATTGATCGCTTTCCAACAAAAGTTGAAGAAGGTGTTTGCCAATCAGTCCGGTAGAGCCGGCAATCAATGCGGTTTTCATTTTGAATTTAGTTTTATCGATTAGTGGTGCCACCACTTTGAGCGGTGGCACCACTATACTTTAAAATACTTGATAAATTTCTTTCTTCAATTCAGATAATGCATGTGCAATGGGATCAACGGTCTTGATGATCGACTTCTCAAAAATCTTCTTCGATAAATTTAAACTCGTTGATTCAGGAGTCATTTCGCTGGCCGCTTCATTGATCATTACAATCAAATCTTCTTTTGAGTTTTTGATCATGTTCCAAACCTCCTCACCGATGTAAATCTGTTGTGAAGCATTATGGTTGTATTCATTTCGGATCTCAGTCAACAATAACTGATGGAATTCCCGGGCTGGCATACCTCCAGCATTTAATCTCATTAATAGATTTTGTGGCGCCATGCGTTCAAGAAAAAGCGTCATGCGCTCGTAAGCTTGTAACCGGTTGGGCAAAACGGTTTCGATACATTTGCCCCGCACCTCCAATTTCTTGATGTCGATTTCGCGTTGGACGAATAAGCGTACCACCAGATACATAGCATAAAGCACAACCGCAGCCGGCACCAGAATTTTTATAAACTCAATAAGAGCATCCATAGAATTAATTTGAAATTAAATATGTTCGAAATTTAGATAATTTTAAAGGCAATTTAGCCGAATTCGAAATGTTTGACTCCCTTCAGCCTGTAACCATTTCAGCCCGCGCGCTGGAAGAAATCCGAAAGATCATGCAAACCAAAAATATTCCAGCCGAATATGGTCTGCGTGTGGGTGTTCGCGGTGGTGGATGTTCAGGCGTTTCCCTCATTATTGGCTTCGACAAGAAAAAGGAAACTGACATTGCTTACTCCGTAGTTGGTGTGCCGGTATATGTAGACAAACGCCACACGATGTATTTAATTGGCAAAGAGGTGGATTTCTTTGAGGGGGAGGAAGTGAGGGGGTTTATGTTTGTGGATGGGGAGAAGTAGCTCTTATACTTCTAATTAGTGGGCTTTGCTACCTTAGCGCTATAATCATATTTTGCAAGTCTCAGTAGTGCAGCAATTAGCAAGAACATTTGATCATAATGATATTCTTGATAGTCGTAAAAGCAATGAGCAACATTATTTCTAAGGTTCAGTCCATTGTCTGCCGAAAACAAGTAGTTGAAGAAAAGTAAGTCATCTTCGTTAAAAAACTTTTTAATTATTTCGTTGTCTAATACATTATGGATGTATGCTTCCTGCATTCCTTTTGGCCGGTTCACACTTGTCGGAATACTCATTCTTTCGCAAAAATCTCTCATCAATCCCTCAAATTTTAATGTTAGGCTATCAACACATAATACAAAACTGGGCTTGTAATACTTACTGCTTAACCAACCTTGTATCTGAATGAAGAAATCTATTATAGAAGGGCTTAATAAACCAATCCAATTTGTGGACTTTTCTTCCCCACCCAGATCATACTTCAAATGAGGTTTCCCTATCCATGATTGTGTTGCAATAAATTCAATGAAATTCGCAAATGTAAGATGGCCAGATTTTATCCCTGGAACTATAATAAAATATAAATACGGCAACACAGCAATTCTAATGTGTTGGCTATATATATCATAAATCTTCTTATCCGATTCTAATTCCTTTGGTTGTTGCGAAATATTTTTGTTCTTGTCAAAATGTATCGTTGTGACCAAGTCTAAAAAAGCATTGTCCGTATCTTCAGATACTTTAAGAACATCTCCATACTTTGGAAAAAATAATCCGCTTGAAATTGCTTTATAAACATCATTCGGTGTTTGCTTAAGAACATTATCTGCCAATCGCTTAGTATAATCTTGAAAGTCTTGCAATTGCTTTTGTGTCTGTTCATCAAACTCAATTCTAATGTTCTGTAACTTAACTTTAGGCTTAAGCTCTGAATAAAGATGCTCTGCCTCATTTTTCTTCTCATTATTTCCAGCAAGAATGAATGATTTTATTGCTTTAGAATGATAATCTTGCTTAATCCAAAAACGATCTTCTTTTGTTTCTGACTCCGCCAATCTAAGATATGCTAGTCCGATTTCGTTATGCCATTTCTTAATATCTGATTTGGTTTTTGCTGCAATCTTAAGAGCGGTAGGAATATGATAATTCACCAATAGAAAATTATCTGATTTGTTCTTGTAAACTTCCTCATCTATTATTTTTAGGGTATTCTCAAAATCTTTAGGCTTAAAAAGTTTTGGATACTTCAGCATATCATTGAGAATACCATGTTTTGTATAAAACTCAAATCCATTTGAATGAAATAGCAACTTTTTAGTAAGATCTTTTATCAGTGTCGCGTTAATCTTTATGATATCGTTCGAAATTGAAAGTAAAGTTTCATACAACCTTCCAATTTGATACGGTGTTTCTTTGTGGTGGTCAGATGCGAATAGTTCACAATACTCATAAATAGCTTTAACGTAATTTTCAATTGCCGCAATAGCAAACTTATTATGCTTAATTCCAATGGGACATTTCCAAAGTAGATGATTGTATCTTGCTTTTAAGATTGGATTTAATGAGCCAACGGCTCTTAGTTTAAGGTACTCAATGACATTTATCTGTAAATCATTTAAATCAGGATATCTTGTTACCTCGCCAGTTTTTTGAGCTCCTGCATAGACCTGAGAGAACAGTCTATCACCTATTATCTCAAACATGAAGCAATCAATTTCCCATTGCGCTTTTTGCTTCTCTTCCTCATCGATGGTCTTGTCTCTGTATTTAACCCACAGGTCTGTCAAGTCCCAATTTCTTTCAAGATTGTATGCGTTAGTATCAATGAAAGAATATAGTCCTTCAATTGTCTTAAATTGGTCTATATCTATCTCTTTACTCTTCAAATTTATTGAAATGAAAATTGTCCAGTTGTAAGGTTACACTTCACAGCTTGCAATAAAATAAGACACTATCATACATCAACCGAAAGATAGGATTGATTACACTTCTACTAATACGTCTTCGTCATATCACTCGGAATGCAAATAATAAAATCTGCTGTCTTCTTGTTTGCATCCTCTAACTTATCAATAGCAGTTTGCTCAACTGAATGAATGGTAACAATATTGAGATTGGGATTGGCCTTTTTTAAATACAGGTAGATACCTTCATAGTTTTGAGAGTGGTATGATCCATGATAATGGATGAAGGTGGATTTTTTGTTTTGCAAAATGAAGTGCGCCATGGTAGCATCTTTCACCGCTTGTGATCGTGCCATGTTCTCGGCACTTCCTGCCGGGCCATGTCCGCCCATGGAAGCGATCATACTTTTGTAGCCGGGCAATTCAAGATCGATGGTAATCGGCAAAGGCGCAATGTATTTTTTTGCTTCATCAGGTAATGTATTCAATGCATCAATACCTTTTCGAAAAACCAGGTTGGCATATCGTCTCGGTACATTTGTAGCTACGGCTTTCAATTTATTTACCTTCACGAATTCAATTAAAGGTTTGTAGTCGTTTTTATAATTGTCCCATACCTTGGCTTCGCTGAGCAAATGCTTTTCTTCAACCGTTCCATTAAGGTATTCATCCAACACCAGTTGATCATCGGCTTCAAACATTTCCATGCCAATGGTTAAATCATTATGTTTAGCATAAACATCTTTTAAAATCTGAAGTTCAAGCCAGTGGTCAATCGAATTATCATGAAGTTCGCCCACCAAAATAATATCCGCTTTGTCCAATGCCTTGATCATCTTATCATAATCAACGGATTTACCTTCTCCTGAAAATAATGTGTAGGCAGGTTTATCCTGAGCAAAACTTGTGGCGCACAAAAACAGGAATACAATAAGTAATCTCATCATGATTGGAATTATTATCTTTTTTTAGTGAGGCTCACAATGGCCTTTCTGCATTTACCACCGATGGGTGGATTGAGTTTGGCAATCTTTAATTCAATTAACGTGACTTCAGGCATGGCGTCTAATACATCGTTGGCAATTTTTTCAACAATGGTCTCTAGAAGCTTGGACGGTTGTTCCATTTCTTCTTTCACCATCCTGAAAAGCGTTTCGTAATTTACTGTACCGTCCAACTCATCGTGCTGAGCAGCCTTGGCAAAATCAGTTTCTACAGCAATGTCTACTTCAAACCAATTGCCGGATTCGCGCTCATGCGGATACACTCCATGAAAAGCATGAAACTCGAGACCTTCGAGGGCAACTCTTCCCATTATCCGATTTCGTCAAAGAAAGACTTCTGAACTTTTTTTGTGTTCTTCTCCACCAATATGGTTTGCTCTTCCAACACAATTTCCTTCTCCGTAACGATGGACTTGCGTGAAAGCTCAAACTCTAAATTGGGGAAGATGGCTCTGCGCGTTTCGCGTTTCGCCATGGCCAGATGTTTTTCGGGATCAAAGGTATTGGCGCTGTTGCGCGTGCGCTCAACATGCTCTAATGCATCGCTACCCAAACGCTTTAATTCGCTCAGCAAGGTATCGCGCGAGGATTCAATTTTTTTATAATTATCAACCAATGCTTTTAAACGATCTTCCATCTCGGCCAAAATTTCTTTTGCTCGCATGTCTGATTCTTCAATGGTATCTTTTGCTTTCGATTTGGCTTCATTGATCATAGCATCGGCTTTGAACTGCGCCTCGCGTAAATACAATTCACCAGAGGTACGAGCTTGTTCAATTACATTGGCACCGGTGTCTTCAGCTGTCTTTAATGTTCTGAAGAGCGAGCTTTCTACTTCACGTAGTTTGGCTACTTCGCGCTCAGCGGACTCCAGTCGTATGCGGCATTCTTTATTTTCATCTAAAATCTTTTCCCACTCCTGTGAAAGGCTTTGCAGAAAGGCATTGACTTCGTCTTTCTCATACCCTCTGAAGTTTTTCTCGAAGGTTTTTTGTCGGATTTCAAGCGGTGTTACTCTCATGATATTACAAGTTTAAAAAATGATGTTCCAGGTTGATATCGTTCGGTCATCGCTGGCACTCAGCAATTGATTTTGAAAAGAAGTCCATAAAACCTTGTTGACCGATGTGCCGTGCCCTGCGTGCCGGGACTTATCAATTACCTTCAGCAGCTTCAACTCTTCGGTGCTCCAAACCTTAATGGACTTATCCATGCTACAAGTTACAAAATGTTTGCCATCTGGGCTAAAATCGAGTTGATTTATCGCAAACAGGTGGGCAACGATCTCCGTAACCTGAAGGTAATCGGCCTTCACATCCCATACTTTTAAGCGAGCATCACGTGAACCGCTGAAGAGAAAATTGCCGTCAGGTGAATAACGAACAGTGAACACCGAATTAGTATGTGCGGCCCATTCCTTTTTCAATTTCATATCCTCAAAATCAAAAACGCGGATGGTATGATCACTGTATCCTACTGCAATTTCCTTGCGCTTCCGATGTATCGCGATGCACCTCGCGCTTTTTTCGCAGGGCGCTGTCTGCGCAATAGTACTCAATCGTTTTAAATCTACTTTCATAACAACGCCTTCACCTGTTGCTACAAACAAATAGTCATTATACGATTGGATATCGAAAATGGCAGCCTTGGTGAGTTGTAAGGAAGCAATCTCTTTTTTGTTTTTCCAGTCTAAAAGATGAATGCCATCATAGTTATGACCCGCTATGAGTAAATCATTTTCAGGATGATAATGCAAGGCATAAATGGAGTTCGGTAATTTGGCAATGAGTTCGGCAGTTTCTGTGTTATTTAAATCCCACATGACCACCATACCATCGCCTGCCGCGGAAAAAAAACGGTGGGGTTCGTTTGATTTTGCCAATGTATAAACACAATCCTGATGACCGGTTAAAGTCTTAAGTTTAGAAACCTGAACGTTTGACATGGATGACGATAAACTATATGAAAGTTTTAACTTACGGCAAAGTTAATCATTATGCCGCTTGAAAAATTAGTTGTTGAATTAGGGCGCACCTGGGCATTGTGGCGAATCGAAGAAGAAGAAGAGACGCTTGCAGAAATGGTATCGTCTTTAGAAGAATTATCTGATACAGTTACCAGTCCGCAGAAGCGATTAGAATGGCTGGCAGGTCGTGTGTTGGTGAAAGAAGTAATGGAGGCGATGGACTTAAACTTTCAAGGCATTGTAAAAGATGACTTCGGCAAACCGTATCCTGTTGGATATGATTATCAAATCTCTCTAAGCCACTCGTTTCCGTTTGTGGCGGTGTTGTTGGATAAGTATGAATCGGTAGGTATTGACTTAGAGCAACCAAAAGAAAAACTATTGCGCATTGCTTCGCGAATTCACCATGTAGATGAAGTGAAGGATGCCGGTACGGATATTATTAAACATTGTATTTATTGGTGCGCCAAAGAAACCCTTATCAAAATCTATGGAAAGAAGGATTTGATTTTTTCTGAGAACATGAGAATACTTCCATTTCAGCGGCAAATGGAAGGTAATATCATTGGAAAGATTATTGTAAAGGATATGGAAAGGGTGATACCTTTATACTATAAGGTATATCCGGAGTTTGTTTTGGTTTTTAATAAAAGGATGGAGTAAGCCTCATCCCCAGCCCTTCTCCGGGGGAGAAGAGAGGTTTGAAAGATTAAAAATATTAAATATGAAAAAGCTGTTCATTACTTTTTTGAGTTTGATTTCTATTTCACTTACGGCACAAGTTCCAAACTTTACACTCGCCAATGTAGTAAATGGAAAATCCATTTCGCTGGATACCTATCCTTCTTGTTCTGGAATTTTGATTGTGTTTACCACCAATACTTGTCCGTATGACGAGTATTACCGAACACGTATTAAACAAATCTCAAATGACTACCAGGACAAAGTGCCTGTGCTGCTTATCAACTCCAGTGTTGATGCTGCTGAATCAGCAGAGAACATGACCAAAAAAGCGCAGCAGATCGGCATAACCATTCCATATTTGGCCGATAAGGATCAAACCTTAATGCAAAGTTTGAATGCCACAAAAAGCCCACAGGTATTTCTACTAAAAAACACAGGTGGAAAATTTTTTGTGGTGTACAGTGGTGCCATTGATGACAATGCGCAAGTCGAAAAAGATGTGCATCAATCTTATTTAAAAGATGCAATCGATATTATGCTTACGAATCAGAAAATTGAAACAGCGGAAGTGAGGCCAGTGGGATGTGCCCTGAGAAAGAAATAGAAGAAGGCTCGAAGAACGAATGATGAGGAGCAAAGTGAGAATCGCGGAGTAAAATAATTCGTACTTCGTTCCTTGTAATTCGTAATTTTTCTTTGACGCTATTTAAGTTTTTCAGAAGTTGCCATCACTATTCTATGAAAGACACTGAACTCAAAGCCCTTGTTTCCCTCCTCGAAGACGAAGACACACAGATCGTTTCCCACGTAGAAGAAAAAATACTTTCATTGGGCACTACCATTATTCCTTTTTTGGAGCAGGAGTGGGAGGGCAATTTCAATCCACACGTACAGCGAAAAATTGAAGATATTATTCATGTTCTTCAATATGAGTTAGTAAAGGAGCGCACAAAATCCTGGTATGAAAGTGAGGATCAGGATTTACTAACGGGACTTTGGTTAATCGCTACCTATCAATATCCAGATCTTGAATTAATAAAACTAAAGCAGGAACTCGAACAGATTTATTATGATACCTGGTTGGAATTTAAGCCAGAGCTCTACCCTTTCGATCAGGTTAAAGTAATTAACAGTGTTCTGTTCAATAAATTAAAATTTGGTGCGAACACAAAAAATTTTCATTCGCCTGGAAATTCAATGATCAATACTGTGTTGGAAACCAAACGAGGTAATCCGATTACGCTTTGTGTGATTTATATGTTGGTGGCGCAAAAACTAAAGTTACCCATTCACGGAGTAAACCTTCCTAATCTTTTTGTACTTACCTATAAAGATGAAACCCAAACTCAGTTTTACATCAATGTATTTAATAAGGGATTGATTTTCTCGAGGCAGGATATTGAGAACTACATCAACGAACTCCATTTAGCACCCCAACCTTCTTTCTTCGAACCGTGTTCAAGCCTTGAAATTGTGAGACGCGTTTTCAGAAATTTAGTGATGTCGTTTGACAAGATGGGAGAGCATGCAAAAGCGGAAGAAGTGAAGGAGCTTTTGCTGCTTATTGCCGATGGCGCGGATTTGGGGGTTTAGGATTGTTATGTGGTATTATTGTTCACCCAATATTTGAGAAGATATGGTTGATTATTCCCGAAGCCATTATTCTTTGAGTTCCCAGGTCTAACATTTGTTCAATGTTTATGATGGTTTGAGTTTTAGCATAGTTCGTTGTTGGAAACAGTTGGCTTTTCTTAGGTACTCGTTAATAGTTCCTCCATTTTTTTTCGTCAAAGTTTTAAATTCACGAATTGTCGTTTTGAATAAAATCCAACTCAATGTGGGCTTAAGCCTTGTCACTTGATAGCATCAACGTCTTTATCTTAGCACTCATGCAATGATTTTACATCTGAGTATCAGAATATATAGTATAGGGTTTAGGAATAGATTCTTTTTCCGTTCCAAGCATTTCCAGTAGATCAATCTCAATACCTCTGGATATGGTCGAGATCGGCACATCATTGGTCGATCCTTCAAAGGGATTCTCTCCCACTGTTCCGATGCGTTGCATGGTATTAAACACCCATGAAACAATAGTAGCAAAAGGAATTGCCAACCAAACAAAGTACGAACCAACTACGGGAAAATCTGTGATGATCGTTAGCCCCAGCTTTGAGAACTCAGGAACTATACCAAATGGTAACATCAATGTAAAAATATTAACAAAATCATATCCCAACGTAGCAAATTGTCTTGGATAAGGGAAGTTCTTTATACGCTCAGATTTACCTTGATGGTTAATTAAATTAGCAATCGATGATTCCAATTCCAGAAAAGAAAATTCCCAAATCAATCCTTGTTCTTTTAATTTCCGCAAATGATTGGACTGAAGCCTCAGTACTGTAGCCGACTTATTAGTTGTACTAAGCACTTCTTTATATTCCTCATCCGACAAATATTTTTTGAGATCTTCTTCCAGTGTTGATTCCAGTTCAGGAATATGCAAAGCCTCGACCTCTTCAAAATTTCTTTTATTGATTCGATACGTTTCCCATGGTTTTAATTGTCGCATGGCATGTCTAAGGGCAGTAAGCCAGGCAAGGTGCCGAAACACAATGGTTTTTTTATGCACTGCTAATTCTTCTTCGGTAGCAGGATCTTTTGCATGTTCGTTGGTAATCATATCAAGAATCATGATGGTAAACATCCTCGAATCATTTACGATACCACCCCAAATCTGACGGGCTTCCCAAAGTCGTCCGTATACAGCGTTGCTTTGAAAACCAATAAGGAAAGCCACAGCCGTGCCAATCAAGGCTAGGGCAGTCCATGGAACCTGTAACCATTTAAGCCCAACTACTTCATATAAAACGGTGACAATTAATGACCAGATAATAAAGAACCGAAGCTCTCTTCGCGTCCAATGCATCATCTTCAGGCCGCTGAATTTTTTTTTGGTATACATATTCGGGTTTCTCTAAACTTTGTCTTTTCATACTTAACCATTTAAAATTGAACATTTGCATTCAACTTTCAAATGGCCCAAGTTCAAGGGGCTTACAAAATTTAGAAACCCTTGTCTTTATCAGTGAAAGTCCGGTGAAGGCTCGGTGTTGATTCGTAGTGCATTGCTTGATTCTCCACTCTCGCTCCACTTAAACGTTAACGAAGATTCAGTCAAGGTCAAGGGAATCATTCGGTAGATTCATTCAACTCCGGAGGAGTAACCCTTCTGTGTTCACATGGATGGTCATCCATTTTGAAAATCGAACACACCAATTACATTCACAAACAGGCGGCTCCGTTGGAGCTGGATCAATTAATACAACGATTGCTACAGAGAGGTTGCTTCTCTGGAGCAAAATACAGTATTGGAAACTAGCTACGAGATTTTCTGTAACTCATTTTTTCTACGACTTAGCGCGCTTTGTATTTTGCACTTTGCGCCTTTGCGTGAAACGTATTTCTCTCAGGTCTGAAATACCCCTACATTAAATTTCTCTACGGGCGCATGGTTCGCAGCTTCAATGCCCATTGATATTGCTGTGCGCGTTTCGGTTGGATCGATTACTCCATCAACCCAAATTCTGGAGGCTGCGTAATACGGGCTGAGTTGTTCGTTGTACCTATCTGTAATTTCTTTTAACAATGCCTCCTCTTCTTCCTTCGAAATTTCTTTGCCTTGTCCTTTTAAGGAACTCACTCTGATTTGCAATAATGTTTTTGCAGCTGAGGCTCCACTCATCACAGCCATCTGTGCCGTAGGCCATGCAAAAATTAAACGTGGATCATATGCCTTTCCGCACATCGCATAATTACCCGCACCATAAGAATTACCAATGATGATGGTAAACTTCGGAACAGTAGAATTCGCCATGGCATTCACCATCTTCGCTCCATCTTTTATAATGCCTCCGTGTTCTGCTTTACTGCCTACCATAAATCCACTAACGTCTTGTAAGAATAGCAATGGAATTTTTCGCTGATTGCAATTCATGATAAAGCGTGCGGCCTTGTCTGCGGAGTCAGAATAAATTACACCACCCATTTGCATCTCGCCTTTTTTGGTCTTCACCACTTTGCGTTGATTGGCAATGATACCAATGGCCCAGCCTTCAATACGCCCGGTTCCGCAGATCAATGATTTTCCATACAGTGCTTTGTATTCATCAAAGGCCGCATCATCAATTATCCGGTCGATGATGTCTTGCATATCATACGGCTTGGAACGATCGGCAGGAAGTATCCCGTAAATTTCCTCCGGATTGAATTTAGGAAGTTTAGATTCAATGCGATCGAATCCTGCCACGGATGGCGATCCGATCTTATCAAACAAGGATCTTATGTAATCCAAACAGGCTTCATCGTTTGGAAATTTATTATCGGTAACGCCTGATATCTCACAATGCGTGGACGCTCCACCCAATGTTTCATTATCGATTACCTCACCTACGGCAGCTTTTACCAAATACGATCCGGCCAAAAAAATTGAACCGGTTTTGTCTACAATCATTGCTTCATCTGACATGATGGGGAGATACGCTCCGCCTGCAACACAACTTCCCATAATAGCGGCAATCTGAACAATGCCCATCGATGACATCTTCGCGTTGTTCCTAAATTGTCTTCCAAAGTGTTCCTTGTCAGGAAAAATTTCGTCTTGCATCGGAAGAAAAACGCCTGCACTATCAACAAGATAAATGACAGGTAATCTGTTTTCCATAGCAATCTCTTGCGCTCGCAGATTCTTCTTTGCCGTGATCGGAAACCATGCACCTGCTTTTACGGTAGCATCATTCGCAACGATTACACACTGCCTTCCTTTTACAAAACCAATACCTGTAATCACTCCACCTGATGGACAACCACCTTGTTCGGCATACATTCCATCACCGGCAAATAATCCAATTTCCAAAAACGTTGCATCCTTATCGGTTAAGTATGCAATGCGTTCGCGCGCGGTGAGTTTTCCTTTTTGATGCTGGTCGTCAATTTTCTTTTCGCCTCCTCCTAATTTTGTTTTCTTCGACTTACTCTGAAGTTTAGAAATGAGTTGCTTGAGTTGATCTTCGTTCTTGTTGAATTCTAAATCGGTAGCCATGGAGAATTACAATTTGAAGATTTGAAAATGAACGATTTGAAAATGGGGAAACAACTTCAATAGGTAAATAAACACTAGTTAAAAAGCCAGAGGGCTCACGCTTCAGGCCACAAGTCCGCAGCTTGAAGCGTGAAACCAGGAATTTTATTGCTTCTTCTCCGCTTGTTCTTTCAGGTCGCGCTCTATCTTTTTGCGACTCTTGCCCAGCGGTGACATAAAATGTTTTGGATTGTTGTTGAAGTGAGTAGCGAGTGAATCGATGCTCACCAAAAGTTTGTTCAAGTTTACATAAAGAGAATCTTCTGTCATCAATTTACTCATGGTATTATCTCCTTTATTCAGTAGCGTCAATGTTTCATTCAGTTTTGTTAAGGATTGCTGTGCCTTGTTCAACGTGCCATTAAGCTCCATCATCTTTAATGAATCAGAAAGCGTTTTGAAATTGGCAAGTGTTGGTTTCAGATCAGCCAGTGTAGTATTGATGTTACCTGCAACCACTTTAAATTCTCCGCCAAGTGTTCCAATGTTTGCATTGGCTGTGGCCAGCGTTTTATTTAATAACACAGGTGTAGATTTCAAACCTATGAACATGGTATCAATTCGGCCCATATTGGCAGAAAGCCCTCCTAAAAGTTTGTTCAGATTTTTTAATGTTTCTTGTAAAGTAAGCGCAACAGGTTGAGCAAAATCCAGCATACCTTTCGCTACTTCAGCCCGTATGGTGTCTTTTGGTTCAAGACGTTTCCCTTTGGGATTTGCATTTAAGGTAACAAAACGTCCTCCTAACAATTCACCGTTTAATTCAGCAGTAGAAGAATCCGTCAAAACAATATCGGACTCAATATCCAACTCAACAATCACGCGATTCTTACTTTGTTGAATCTGAATATCACTGACACGACCTACAGCCAAACCATTCAGATATACCGCATTCGATTCGGTTAGCTTGTCTACATTTTGATAGATAACATAATACTTGTTAGAGGTTGAGAAGAAATCAATCCCCTTTAAAAAGTTAAAACCAAAATATAATAAGGCAATCGAGATGACCATGAACAGGCCAACCTTAAATTCTTTAGATAGTTTCATGCGTAAACGTTTGGGAACAATGTCCTCTATTTTCAGGACGTCAATTTATAGATTCTACCTCACTTTTATAGTCTTTGAACGCCCGATAAATTCCAGAAGCTATTAAATCCTGACCATCATCGGTATTTAAGAACTTTTCTTCTTCTGAGTTGGATAAAAAGCCAGCCTCTACCAAAACACTTGGCATCGTTGTTTTCCAGAGAACCACAAACCCCGCCTGTTTCACACCTCTGCTCAAACGTCCTACCCTGTTTTTAAATTGGTCTTCAACTTTCTGGGCAAACCTCAAACTGCTTTCCTGATATGCATTCTGAATAAGGGTGAATAAAATATAGGATTCCGGGCTATTGGGATTAAAACCCTGATATCGTTCTTCATAATTTTCGTCCATCAAGATTACGGAGTTCTCTCTTTTTGCTACCTCCAGATTTCCATCGTCCTTATGGTGTCCCATTACAAAGGTTTCTGTTCCATAAGGTTTTGTGGTGGTGTGCGAATTGGCATGAATGCAAATAAACAGGTTAGCCTTGGCTTTATTCGCAATGTCAGCGCGCTCATCCAATCCGATGAAGCGATCATCCTTGCGGGTATAAATCACTTTTACATCGGACATATTCTTTTCAATGAAGGCTCCCAATTTCAACGAAATTTTCAAGGCAATGTCTTTTTCCTTAGCCACCTTCCCTGAGTTGCCTGGATCTTTGCCTCCGTGTCCGGCATCAATTACAACCACAAAATTCTTTAAATTTTTTGGTGGAAAGGTACTGGATGAGTTTAGCAAGGTAATTGCTATTAGCAGCGCTGTTAAACCGATATTCCTCACGGGCCTTAAGATGTTCAGAGTATTTGCAATAACTTTACGCAAAAGTGTACAATTTTCAGTAAAAGCTAAAGAACTGACTTTCAACTCTGCGCGTGTGCGGTATATTCTATCCATAACTTTCCTTCTTTTTCTCGTTCAGGCTTCCTTTGGACAAGTTGAGGGACGTGTTAAACCACCCCGCGGAGCCTTGTCTAATAAAACCGATTCGTTGTCCAAACCCGTTGACTCAATAACCGTTCCAACCGATTCTCTTTCCATTCCTGCCGATAGTGTAAAGCAAGATTCGCTTGCCCTCAAAAAAGAAAGTGATATTGAAACCACCATTACCTATTCTGCCAATGATTCAATCCGCATAGACGTTGATGGAAAAATGGCCTGGTTATATGGAGATGCAAAGATAAAGTATGGGGATGTAGAATTAGAAGCCGAAGAAATTATAATTGATTATGGCAAAACAACATTAACTGCCCATGGCATTCGTGACTCACTCGGCCGCAGAGTAGGATATCCTATTTTCAAAAATGGCGCTGAAGTATATGAAACAAAAGACATTGTCTACAATTTTAAAACAAAGCGAGCCCGCATCAGTGAGGTAGTGACAACCCAAGGCGAAGGCTTCTTACTGGGCGATGTGGTTTATAAAAATGAAGAGGGTGAATTATTAAGTCTTCGTAATACCTATACCACCTGTAATCAGGAGCATCCGCATTATGCAATCAAGGCGACCAAAACAAAGGCCATCCCGAATGATAAAATTGTAGCGGGTCCTTTCTATATGGAGTTCAATGAAATTCCTCTCCCTTTTGGATTCTTGTTTGGCATGTTCCCCGACCAGAAAGAAAGTGCATCGGGTATTCTTTTCCCAACCTTCGGAACAGAAAACAGAAGAGGTTTTAACATGAGAGGTGTAGGTTACTTCTTTGATATTAGTGAACAAGTAAAACTGGCAGTTACTGCTGATATCTATTCAAAAGGATCACACGCGCTTTACGTTAATTCAAACTACAACAAGCGATATAAATACACCGGCAGCTATAATTTCGCTTATTCAAAAAACCCGGGCTCGGATAATAAAATTGAAAGCCAGGACTATACGAAGGACTATCATATTTCATGGAACCACTCTCCCCAAACAAAAGGAACCGCCAGATTTTCTGCCTCCGTAAATGCAGCAACGGCATCCTTCAATAAGAATAATAATATTGGGTACGGCACACAAGACCAACAAACATCATCTACCATCAGCAATACTACTACCAAGCTTAGTTCCAACATTTCATTCAGCAAACGATTTACAGGAACTCCCTTCTCACTTGGTTTAAACTTAAGTCACAATCAGGATTTGGTGACAGAAATTGTTGACCTTCAATTGCCGAGCCTCAGTTTAAACATGACCAACATCTATCCTTTCTTAAGTAAAAAAGGGAAGACCGGACCACTGGATAATTTCTCTGTTGGATATTCTATGGTAGCCGCCAATCGACTCAACAACAATCTCGGAAAAATTGGAGTAGATCCGAAAGTAGACAGCATCGCTCCTTTCACTCAGAATTTTGCCTCACTGTTTGCAAATGGAAGAAAAGGTATGCGTCATACGATGCCCATATCATTCTCCTTCAAAGCTTTAAAATTTCTCACCATCTCACCTTCGGTTAGCATTACGGATATTATGTATGGTGAAAAACAAAAGTGGGCATATGATGCCAACAATGTTTTAAAAGTAGTCGATACGATTGGTGGCTTTAGCAACATCACAAACTACTCCGTTAGTGCCGGTCTTACTACTCGTGTTTACGGTACCTATTATATTAAAAAGAAATCCAGTAAAGTAAAAGCGATACGGCATGTTGTGAATCCATCCGTTTCATTTGGATACACTCCGGACTTTACAGGGAATAAGGAGTACTTTGATTCGCTATATAATAAAGAAACTAAAAAATTTGTATATCAGTCTAAGCATCAAGGTTATCTATACGGTGGATCAACAACAGGAAAAAGTGGTTCAATTGGTTTCAGTCTGGGTAACAACGTAGAAATGAAAGTAAAATCGGAGGAAGATTCCGTTGCTCGTAAAGTAATGTTACTCAATAACCTTTCGTTTAATACAAGTTACAATCTGATCGCTGATGAATTTAATCTTTCACCTATTGGTATCGCGGCCAATACCAATGTGTTAAATAATAAACTTAACGTAAACCTATCAGCATCCCTCGATCCATACAGTTATGTATATCTCCCTGTTACCAACAGTGAAGATGAAATAATACTTACGGAAACAAGAATTAACTCCTATGCTTTAAAAGCAGGAAAGATAGGTAGAATTACAAGCGCAGCACTTGCTGTCAGTACCAACTTAAACCCAGAAGCGCTAAGCAAAGAAACCAGCAGTCGCGAAAAAATTGCAAAGTCTGATTTGCCAGATGGCGAAAAACAATTTCTACTCCAAAACCCGGATGCCTACGTTGACTTTGAGATTCCGTGGAGCTTAAACCTGAGCTACAATTTAAGTTATAGTCACCAGGTAAATCAAAAAGCAAAAGTTACGCAAACCGTTAACATGAATGGAGACTTCTCCATTTCAAAGGCGTGGAAAATTACCTATAGCTCGGGCTACCATTTTGAATCGAAAGAATTTACTCAGACCAACATTGGCATAACACGCGATTTACATTGCTGGACCATGCGGGTAAATTGGGTTCCGTTTGGAAGGTTCCAATCGTATAACTTTACCATTGCAGTGAAAGCTTCTATTCTTCAGGATTTAAAACTGGAGAGAAGGAAACCGTTTTACGATAATTTATAACTTCCACTACTGAAAGCATTATCCTTTTGTTGATGCTTTATCTTTTCAGAACTTTAAACCATGACAACCTCTACCAGCCAATTCAAAAAAGCCATTGACGCTTTTGATTCCTACAATCAAAATGATCCCAATAAGGAAGAGTCTGATGGCAAAATGTATTCAAAAGAAATACTATACGCTGAGCGCATGACAGCAAAGCTCAATCAATATGCAGCCGATGCTCCAGAGTATGTACAACTCGCTGCCCGTTGTCAGCACATTGGAAGATGGGAAATTGCCCGCGACCATTTTGCCATGGATAAGAAAGGATATTTACAATGGCGAAACCAGGAGAAAACCCATCATGCAAAAATTGCCGAAGAAATTTTAACCTCATGCGATTATGATTCTGTTGTGATCGACAAAGTAAAATTCTTACTGCTGAAAAAAGAATTATTTACCAATGCAGACACCCAGTTATTGGAAGATGTAATCTGCCTCGTTTTTATTGAACATTACCTTGAAGCCTTTGCTGCCAAGCATGAAGATGAAAAGGTAGTTGATATCATTAAGAAAACATTGAAGAAGATGTCACCAAAAGCAATCGATGCGGCACTGAAAATTCCTGTTTCAGAAAAGATGGCGCAACTGATAAAACAGGCAGCTACGGTTTAATGAAGTTACGTCATTGCGAGGAAGCATGCACACTCTTAATAGCTATCAAGATATTAAAAGCTGACGTGGCAATTCCCTCTCTACAATTTACATAAGTAAAGCCGCACGGACGTTGACGAAAGTAGATTCATTAAGATGAACTCACTCTTTCGCATTTCATAGGGAGGGGATTGCCACGTCAGCATTTTCAACGAAACGTTGAAAGCTTCCTCGCAATGACGCGCTTCTTTTTTGTAATGACGTGTTAGTAACTGGTAATTTAAAATTTCAGTTGCTTCTCAACATCTTCAATAAAATAATCCATCGATCGGTTTAAAATCTCAAATACTTCCTGGAAGTCACCCTCGCCTCCATGATAAGGATCTGGAACATCTTGTCCATTTCCGATTGAATCAAAATCGCGCATTAACATGATTTTTCTTTGGTGAACTTCATTTTTTGCCAACCTTAAAATATCACGATGATTCATCTTATCCATTGCTACAATCAAATCAAAATAATCAAGATCGTGTTGCCGAATCTGACGAGCGATATGATTCATCACTATTCCATTCTTCGTTGCATTGGCCACGGTTCGATGATCAGGCGTATCACCAATCTGATAATTAGAGGTGCCACACGAATCAGCTTCGAAATATTGTAGTAATTTTTTCTCTTTGGCCTTGCTTATAAAAATGGCTTCAGCCAATGGCGACCTACAAATATTGCCTAAACAAACGAATACAATCCTTTTTTGAATCATGCTGACGAACACAGGGTTAAAAAAACCAGATGTGCAAAGTAAATGAAAAGGGTTACTAAAATAAAGGCACCGTGATAAAGAGTCAGTAGAGTAATTTTAGCCTTTTGATTTGAAAAGCCCGCCTCTGAAAAGAGGGGGCTTTTCTCTTTTTACATCCTTCCTTCATTTATATTTACCTACGGCTACGAGCCCGGTCAATAATTCTCTCATATCGTTAAAACAAAGAAAATGGAATTTATTAAAGTCAATGCGCAACACGAAGCAGGTATCGCGCTCATTCAATTGAATCGACCAAAGGAATTAAATGCATTGAACCGTCAGTTGATGGAAGAGGTGCGCGATGCATTGAAACAACTTGATAAAGACGAAACGGTGCGAGTGATTATCATAACAGGTAATGAACAGGCTTTTGCAGCTGGTGCCGATATAAAACAAATGGCCAATCAATCTGCCATCGATATGTTGATGATTGATCAGTTCAGTACCTGGGATCAAATTCGAAAAACAAAAAAACCAATCATTGCTGCCGTCTCTGGCTTTGCATTAGGTGGTGGGTGCGAGTTTGTAATGACCTGCGATATGGTAATCGCATCTGAAACTGCCAAGTTCGGTCAGCCTGAAATTAAAATCGGAACAATGCCGGGAGCAGGCGGAACACAACGATTGACGAAAGCCATTGGCAAAGCAAAAGCAATGGAACTGATTTTAACCGGAAGATTTCTGTCAGCAGAAGAAGCACACTTCTATGGATTAGTAAATAAAGTTGTTCCTGTTGAAATGTACTTGTTTGAAGCCGTACAACTCGCAAAAGAAATTGCGCAGATGTCGCCCGTAGCTGTGCAACTTGCTAAAGAAGCCGTTAACAGCTCATTCGAAAATCATCTGGATGAAGGATTATTATTCGAGCGAAAAAATTTCTACCTCACCTTTGCATCTGAAGATCAAAAGGAAGGAATGAATGCCTTTATTGAAAAACGAAAGCCTACGTATACAGGAAAGTAATTTTCATTCTTCGATTTTTGGTTTTACCAGCGCAGAAAGTTTTTTGGGTGCTACTTTACAATATGAAGTAGTAAGCGCATCAACCAGCATTGATTTTTTAACTTTCTTCAGATTAATAAACGTCCAACCCAACTTACCCCACTTGTTGGGCACCGGAAAGAAAACCGATTTATCGTAAGAGGAAAAAACGTTTTGATCAATTTCGGATAATGGAATACAGACTTGATTCTGTAAGACATCGAGTGTGGCGAATATTTTTTTACCAATGCGAAACGATTTCTTTTCAAAATGCGGAGCTTCGGTTACTTCTGGAAAAGAGAGTGCAAGTTTTGTAAACGCTTCTATGCTAACCATAACCTTCGTTTCAAGCCCTTAACTTCCCCGTCAATTCCTTTGTCGAAGCTTGTATTAAAATCAAAAACATGCCCATCATAATGGAAACATCGGCCATATTAAAAACACCAGTCTGAAAAATGATAAAATCAATATGGACGAAATCCGTCACAGAACCATAGGTAATGCGGTCATACATATTACCTATCCCGCCACCAAGCACAAAACTAAGTCCAATCAATGTTGCTTTCGGCATTGTCGTTTTGGTCAACAGAAAATACAATCCATATGCCATGGCCAAACCCGGAAGAACTATCAAAAGAATAATTCGCAAAATATTGGGTAGCGAATTTCCCAGGCTTAAAAACGCTCCTATATTTTCGACTTTGGTAAGGGTTACATGATCGTTAACCAAACCAATTCGCTCATTGTATTGAATGGTTTGTCTTACAATACTCTTCGAAATCTGGTCACAGCTAACATTGATAATTAGTATAACGAGAATAATTAATGTTCTTAAAATAAAATTCGTTTTCATCATTGCTTCATTATTGATACACTCTCACATAATCAACTTCCATGCGTTGCGGCCAAATACTTTCATCAACACCTTCTTTGCCTCCCCAGTTTCCACCAACGGCAACATTTAATATTAAATGGAAGCGCTGATCAAACGGCCATCCCTTAAAATCATCGGTGGATATACGATCAACGGAATGATAGAGTTTTTCGTCTACATAAAAATCCATTTTATTTTCTGACCAGTCGATAGCGTAAACATGAAACGCTTCCTGCGCGTCCGCCACCGTGATCTTACCTTCTTTCTGTGTTTGCTTTACGTGGTTATATGATTCCGTGTGAATCGTTCCATGCACTACGCCAGGATCATAACCGACATGTTCCATAATATCAATCTCTCCACTTGCAGGCCATCCTCCATATTTCCAATCCGTAGAGAGCATCCAGATGGCAGGCCAGGTTCCTCTGCCTTTTGGTAGTTTTGCTTTTACTTCAATACGGCCATAAAGCCAATCGCCCTTTTTCCTCGAAACCATTCGGGTGGACGTATATGCCTTTCCTCCCAGTGAATCTTTCTGCACTTCAATGATGAGCAGTCCATTCTCAGCTCTCACATTTTTGAGATCGTTCGTGTAATACTCCCATTCATTATTTCCAAATCCACAATTATCCGGACATCCATCACCCAGATCGTAACTCCATTTTGTTGAGTCTGGTGTGCCTGCGTACTCAAATTCATCAGACCATACCAGCTTTTTTTCATTTGATGGAGTGCAGCTCATAAATGTTACGACTGCTGCAAGGGGAAGAATAAACCACTTTTTCATCTCGATAATAGTTTGGCCGAAATTACTCACTGATGCTACGCAAATGATGAAAATGATTGCATTTTTCTTTGTGACTTTGGGTCTTTGTGGCCTATTTCGTTTGTCACAAAGCCATTAAGTTCTATAACATTAGCTGCTTAATAATAAGTGTGGTGAAATACGTACTTTTCTTTTGCCAACATCGGTAACCATTCGATAAACCTTAAGTTACCCTATTTGAAAACTTCAAAACCGGATTTGGAAGCAATTAGTGATAATGCCTTAATGCTTAAGGTAAAAGAGGGAGACCTTGATCGGCTTGGCCTGCTGTTCGAGCGATACAAGAAACCCTTGTATGGTTTCTTCTATGGATTGAACAGAGATGTCGATTTGAGCGAAGACCTCGTTCAGAATACCTTCATTCGGATTCTGAAATATCGTTACCTCTTTCGCGGAGAGGGCGACTTCAGAACATGGATGTTTCATATTGCGCGTAATGTGAGTCATGACCATTTCCGAAAAAATAAACTGAAGGCAAAAGACTCGCTTGAATCGTGGCAAGATCGATTAGGCCATGATGATAACAAGTCAAATGAAATGCAACAAGATGAAGAAATGCAACTTCTATCCATGGCAATGGATAAGCTACCGGAAGACAAGCGCGAGATCTTGTTGCTGAGTAAGTATCAGGAGAAAAAGTATAAAGAGATTGGGGAGATACTAGGATGCACGGAAGGAACCGTAAAAGTAAAAGTTTTTCGTGCCTTACAAGATTTAAGAACGGTTTACATGCAGTTAGAAAAAAGGATGTGATATGGAAAAGAAAATGATTGATGAATTGATTGCCCGGTACAATGCGTCACAGCTAAATGATGCTGAATTAAAGACGATTGAGCAATTGATTGAGTCTGGTGAGATTGAATTAACCGATTTAAACGATTTGACTTTGCTTGATGAGCAAATACTCAAAATTGAAAGTCCGGTGCCGAGTGTTGAATTGGATAACCGGTTCTATGAAATGCTGGCACAGGAAAAAAAATCAGTTAAGCCATCATCATGGACTACTTTTTTTTCATGGCCTGAGTTACTTCCGAAACTTGCGTTTGCCTCCATTGCATTGTTGATTGGTTTTTTTGGGGGATATGTAATGCAATCGCCATCACAAAAAACAGAAGTATCCGTACTCACAAAAGAAGTTTCTGAATTGAAGGAGATGATGATGCTTTCGCTTTTGGAAAATGAATCTGCGACAGATCGACTGAAAGCGGTAAACCTAACACAAGAAATGGATGGTGCGAGCAGTACGGTAACCCGGGCTTTGTTACAGACTTTAAACAATGATGACAATGTAAATGTGCGGTTAGCGGCTCTGGAAGCATTGCATCCTTATGTTAAAGATAATCATGTTCGCGAAGAGCTTATTCGATCGATTGGAAAACAAAACTCACCCTTGGTTCAAATCGCTCTGGCCGAACTGATGGCTGCATTGCAAGAGAAATCTTCCGTGAAAGAGTTAGAGAAAGTTTTAAAAGATTCCAACACACCAAAAGGTGTTAAAAATAAAATCAAACAAACTATTGATGTTTTAACCTAACGCAATATGAAAAAAATACTATTCATGCTCGGTCTTTCGCTGATTGTTCAGTTGGCCATAGCGCAAAGCTTTACAGAGAAGATTACAAAGGAACTTATCTTCGAAAAAAAATCAATTGACAACGCTCTTATGATTGCTAACATTAATGGAAGTATAAAAGTAGTGGGATATGCCGGAGATAAAATTTTACTCACCGTTGAAAAAACCATCAAAGCCAAAACGCAGGAAAGATTGGAGAAGGGAAAGATGGAAATTCAATTGGGTATTCTGGATCGCGCTGACACATTGATTCTTTATTCCAACAGTCCCTGCCATCAGTTTGATAGAAAAACAAATTATAAGAATCATTCAAATGGGAACAAAAGAGGATGGGGTTACAACTGGAGTGATCAAGATGGTAGAAATTGCCAGGAAAACTACGACTATACTTTAAACTTTACGCTTCAGGTTCCAGCTTCTGTTCACCTTCGATTGAGCACCATTAATAATGGGGACATTTCGGTTGAGAATATGAAAGGTAGTGTTAGTGCAGATAACATTAACGGTAGTATTAAACTCAACAATCTGGTTCGGGAATCTTACGCCAGCACCATCAACGGAGATGTAGACATTACCTATACTCAGAATCCTGACAAGGATTGCCGCTTCTATACATTGAATGGCGACATTAATGCCTACTTCCAAAAAAACCTGGCGGCAAGTTTAAGCTTCGAAAGTTTTAACGGTGAATTCTACACCAACATTGATCAGATTGAAAGACTGCCAGCATTGGTAGAAGAGAAAAAAGGAAAAGAAGGAATAAAATACAAAGTAAAGGGAAACCGCTATAAGGTAGGCAAAGGTGGTGCACTGCTCGACTTCGAAACGTTTAACGGAAACGTATACCTAAAAGAAAACTAAAACAACAAATCAAGTACTGACTAATAGAAAATTAAAATCGGAATTATGAAAAAGCAAATATTAATAATCGGAATAATACTCATCACCTTCGGAGCGATGCTCATTACTTCTTCCATCGCATCGGCACAATCTGCCAGCGAGTTTGTTGTTCCTTTGAGCGATCCTGCGAAGCGTGGAAAATTAAAGGCCCACATCAATTATGGCTCTATTACCGTAAAGGGAACAGGCCGTAAGGATGTATTGATTAAATACAAATCCGTAGAAGATGATGAGGATGACAATGATCGTGATGAAGATGATGATCGTCACCATAAAAATTCGAACGTTAAAGTAGATGTTAAGGTTAATGTAAATTCCAACCACAACAATAACAACGAAGATAAATCAAAATCAAAAGATGGCTTAAAACGAATTGGTGGCGGAGGTATTGATCTTGAAGTTTCAGAGAGCAGCAATTCAGTTAAAGTACAATCCAACTCATGGAATCATAAAATCAATTTAGAGATTGAAGTTCCTTCTGGTTTTGATCTGGATGTGAGTACCTACAACGATGGTGATTTGATAATCACCAACATTCAGGGGCAATTAGAATTAACAAATTACAATGGTGATATCACAGCTCTAAACATTTCCGGATCAGTGGTAGCCACTTCCTATAATGGGGAGATCAAAGCAACTTTTGATAAGGTGACAGACGGAACACCCATGTCGTACTCTACATTTAATGGAGATATTGATATTACCTTTCCAGCTTCGCTAAAAGCTTCTCTAAAAATGAAAACAGAACAAGGAGAAATATTAACTGGTTTTGATGTGACGGTTAAAGACACGGGGCCTGTTCAGAAAAAGGATACTAAATCAGGTGTGTATAAAGTAGTGGTAGACGAATGGAAGTATGCTGATGTAAATGGCGGTGGGCCGGAAATATCGATGAAGAATTATAATGGTGATATTTATGTTCGAAAGAAATAGCAGTTCTTCAAAATAAAACGAAATGCCAGGCTCATCTCCTGGCATTTTTGCTTTTAGCCAACGCTAATATCCATTACTTATTTTCCAATACTCTTTCAGCTTGTATAATATGACGCTCAATGTGATAAATAAAAAAACGGAAGGTATCTCCAAGTCGCAAGGTAATGTATTTGGTTAATGAAATAGCTGTTTTGGTTTTCGTTAAATCAATGCTTCTCGCCTGAATTAATAAAGATTTCAATCGTTCCTGCTGTTTTAAAAAACGATCAATCGTTGTGATTGTTAATTTGGAGTGAGATGGGTTTTTGTCTTTTGGTGATTTCATTCTGGTTAGCTTTCCATTCTTCACCAACATCAGGTTGGCAAAATAGTTACCGATCAATCCGCTTTTAAAAGTGGTTGACTTGGTCTTGCTCTTTTGTGCAAGAATTTGCTTTTCAATTTCAACAAGGTAATAGTCACCATACAAATTCAAATGCTCAATGCATTCCAGTATACTCCACTCTTCGGCACTTCGCTTGAAGTGAAGTTGATCCATTGATAACTCCCGGAATTTTCGAACGGCCTTACTTGCTCCTTCAGTTCTGCTTAACAGATCTTCAATTAATTGATTGCTTTCGATTTGCATACTTGTTTTTTGTTTATGCAAAATTGACCAGCGCAGTTCGATTTAAAATTGATTGAAATCAAGAATTTCGAATCCGGCTTAATGTTTCAGGTGTCATTCTTAAATAGGAAGCAATATACTTTAATGGAATTTGCTGAAACAAATTCGGACTTCGATCCAAAACCCGCTTTAACCGTTCAGAAGGTGAAACCGTGAGCAAGTCAATTTCTCTTTCAATTTGTTGAGTAATCAGGTTTTCAAGCAAGGCGATATATCCTTTCAGACTTTCAGCGTCTTCATTCACCAATTTTAACAAGGTTGATTTCGGAACAACCCGCAAGGTAGTTTTACGAATCGCCTCCATGTAAAATTCGGAAGGTTTTCCCTTTATGAAAGAAGACAAAGAGGTAATTAATGAACCTTCATAACCAAACCGAATGGTGAGTTCCTCAAACTCCGATACCATAAAAACACGCAAGGCACCAGATTGAATAAAATAGATATTGTTCTCTACCTGTCCTTCCTTCAATAGAAATTCTCCCTTGAGGAGAATCTTTTGATAGGAAATCGTATCTAATGAGGCAAGTAGTTTTTCTGTAAACACCGTTATTTTATTATTGTAAAATCATTCGAAGTCTACCAATTCTATTTCAAAAAAATCATTCCTTGAAAAATCGATCCTTCTGCCATTCCGCTGGATTGTTTACAATATAATTTGAAATGCGATAATATTCATCCGTAGAACGGATAATGTGATCATGAAATCGTGGCTGCCAATCAAACGGAATATTATTTTTGCGGGCGTAGGTTGTTACTGCCGATTTATAACCACGAATGATCGATACAAGATTTTTGGATTGACGACCAAATTGATTTCTCTGGGAATTGAAGGTTGAATTATATTGATTTTCGTGAATGATCATTATCCCATGAAAATGATTCGGCATCACCACAAATTCACCCAATTCCAAATTCATGTCGGGTCGCAATTCAATGGTTTTGATCCATTCTGTTTCGGCAATTTTTCCTATGGGGGATAATTGCATTGGGTTGGTTTTGGGTGGTGGGTTGTTTTGTAATGGTTGGTTTTGGTGTAGAGACGCGATGCATCGCGTCTCTACACCAAAACCAACCATGAAACCAACCATCGGATCGGATATTTCACCAAAATAGAATTCCCTGTTTTTAGTACAGATGGTAATAAAATACATCCCTGCATTTCCATAATCCCAGGCCTGTAATCTTGATGATGAAATCCGGTATTTGTTGTTAAACAATAATGACATCGGAAATTGAATTAAAACGGGTTCTATATTATGTTGCCATTACAAATTTCGATTTTATTTTCCTCAAAACCGAAATAAAAAAATCCTCAATACCAGAAATTATTTTTATTAGCAGCAAACAATAATGCAAAAATTTTACTCTCTTCTTAGTGTTACTTGATCCAGATACCACAATCCATTACTTCTAACAAAACTATTTTCTATGTTAAAACCATACTCATCCCACGACACGTATGAGATTAATTCTGTTGGAATTACCATTAATGGTTTAGTGAGGGGACCCAAAAGCAAAGAATCAATAGTATGTTCTTCTTTGATCATCGTTGTATCATTATGAACTATCAAGACAAGAGGATATTTAATTCTCTTGTCTCGAAAATCTTTACTCATTATAAATTTGTTGAAATAAAAATCAGAAAAAGATTCGTTCTCCTGCTGAGAAAAGATTAACAAAATAAATGTTAAAATAACCTTTTGCATATCTAGAAATACAAATCAAATCCTTTCTACACCAAGACCAGGTTTATCAGAGCAATACATAAATCCATCTTTTAAAATAAATCCACCATTCACTACATCTTTTGCCAAGTCGAGACTTCCATCAAGATCAATGTACTTTGTATTCGCGCAAGCATATGCAGCATGAAGCGCAGCCGTGATACTCACAATACTTTCATCATTGCATCCCCAGAAAAGATCGATGTCTTCGTGCAACGCAACATCAGCAATTTTTAATGCCTGACTCACACCGCCACATTTCATAAGCTTGATGTTGAAAATACCTGCTGCTTTTGGTGGCTTGATTAATTCAATGGCATCTTGTGGTGTAATGAGCGATTCATCTGCTGCCAATACAGAACGTACTTCTTTTGGCAAACTCTTCATCTCTTTGATTGACTTTGCCGGAAGAGGTTGTTCAATTAATTCAATATTCAAATCATACGTACGTCCGTAAAACTGAATCGTTTGTTCACTGGTGTAACCTTGATTGGCATCGATACGGATAACAAGACCACTTCCAAATTTTTCGCGCAGCTTAAACATGCGCTCTACATCCTCATCAAGGTCTTTGCCCAGTTTTACTTTTATGACTTTAAATCCTTTCTTAATGTATTCTTCTGCCTCCTTTAATGTTTCCTCCACATTCTTAATACCTATTGTGTTCGAGGTGGGTAATTTTTTTATTTTTTGACCGAGGTAAGAAACCAATGGTACGTCCAGGTATTTTGTGAATACATCATACAAGGCAATGTCCAACGCGGCACGTGCCGAAGGATTTTTTGGGAACTTTTTCCACACCTCATAGGTAAGCTGATTCAGTTCACGAATATCGCGACCAATTAAGAACTCGATGTTGTTTTCTTTTAATGCATCCAGGCATCCATTCAAATTCTCCCCTACTACATACTCGCTTGGATTGGCAGCACCAATTCCGGTTTGACCATTGTCTAATGTAATTTCAACGAAGGCATTAAACACTTCATCAATGGTTTTGAAAGCGATGGTGTATGGCTTTGTATTGCCAAGGTCTTCACTCCATACTTTAATGTCTTTAATTTTAGTCATTGGATTGGATGGTTGATTCAGTTAGGAGTGTTTTATTCGATTTTTGTTCATGAAGTATTTACAATGATTGGCTACAAGTTTGTAGCTTGAATTATTATTGTGCTCTTACTTTCCTAATCATCGCTTCAAAGAGTGGTACTAAACTCTCTACACCATCCTCCAAAGGAAGAATAGTTGGTATGTTTAATTCGTCTTGATACTTTCTCGCAGCAGCACGCGCCTCTTGCTCAGTCATCTTAGCAGTGTTGATGGTGATGGCCACGGTTGATGTTCCATACATTTTAATCAACGCCACTTCATCTTTTAATTCAGGAAGATAGGCTGGATAATATTCCATGTCCTTATATTGCTTTCGCGATGGATTATGTTGCAACACTACCGCATCAGCATCTGCAGATACTAACCATTCAGCACCAGCAGGACCGCTTGGATTTCGTAACGAAGATTGACCTTCAATAAAAATAATATCCGGTTTTTCTTCATGGTAACAGGTAACAACGGCATGTTCCATTTCGCCAGAAATAAAATCGTTTAAAGTCGAGTCGAATACAAAACCATATTTAGCCCCCTGCATCCACCCGGTTTGTCCTGTATAAATCATTTCTGCTTTATATCCTGCCTTGCGCATGGCCTCTACCAAAAAGCGCGTTGTGGTGCGCTTACCCAATGCACAGTCTGTTCCCAGTACAGCAATCTTCGGACATTTTACTTCCTTGATTTTTCCAGACCAGAAATGCAGGTCTGTGAATTTCTTCGCCTTGCGCACATCAATGACTTCAAGACCCTTTTGGTTTGCCAGATCAACCAGCTCCGGTATCTCGGCAATGTATTCATGCAATCCATTCACTAAATTATAATCGGACTCCAACGCCTCTTTTAAAATTGCCCGAAGCGAATCCGGAATAATACCACCTTTCGTGGCGACACCCACAATACAATAGACAGCCTTTTGATTTGATAATTTTCCAAACTCTGCAATCGATTTATAAACCGGGATATCTCGTTTCCTACCATCCAACACTTCACCTGCGTCTTTTCCAGCACTCTTTTCATCAATGATCGCGACAATATTAAATCGGTCCGTTCCGCGAATTAATCCATGTGCTGTCTTGGCATTGTTGGTATTCAAATATCCTCCGGTAATGACAATTGCGTTATACTTTTCCATGTAATTATTAAAGGCCGAAAATTTCGATTAATAAAGTGAGCTTTCAAAAAAATAAGAACGAGATTATGGTTTATCGTAAATGAATTTAAAAGCTGAAAGATCAGCTTTGTTTTTCCGTGGACGACTAACTTCATAGTCATAAATCGCCCTACCTATGTTTCGCATGAATGGATAACCAATAGTACTGTATTCATAAATTCCATCATTATAAATTTCATCAACATTGGTGTTGATCACAGCGGTGAGCATAAACTCAATATCATGTTCTGTATCGATGATATAGGCATTGTCTAGCATGTATCCGTAAGCATCCCCCACCTTATTAAAAATCCGGATTGAAGCCGGGATCTTCTCACGACTTTCACCAAACATAAAAAACTTACAATAGGCATCGAAGTAGGCAGTGTCACTTTTATATGCCGGGTAAGAGGTTTCGGTTGGCAACTGTGACATGTATTTCAAAACAAAGTGACGCTCTTCAGCAGATATGTCAAACCGATTGTTTGACGCAACCGATTCTGGAAAGAGTAATGCACGCAATACCTTTTGCTGAGTAGTAAGCGGATAGAAATTCTTATAGCTAAAATCAAATGGTTTTTGAATGAGTGAATCATTCTTAAAATGCGCCTTACCTTTAAAGGAAATTGAATAGGGAAAAATAGAATCCGTGTTTACCAACATCGGCTGTTGATAGATGATCGAATCGCCTTTCACAAACTGAATGGCCTCAGTGTGTCTGTTTTGATCGGGGCTCAATGGCCGCTCCAATCGATGAAGAATTTTTACATAATATCCCTTTTGTTGGAGCTTGTCATTCACGGCCCGCTGTCCTAAAAATTCATACAGCCGGTTGTACGCATCGTTATCGCTCACCACTAAAATCTTCTTGACGTAATGCTCAATAGAAGGTAATCCACTTTCTGATGTAGAATCTTTGTGCGCTGAACTTTGTCCTGCGTAAACACTATCGCTCAGCATCGTGGTGAATTTATCGAAGCCGGATATTTGAAGATGATTTAATTTTTCCAACGCCAGCAACGCAACAGGTAATT
The DNA here is from genome assembly GCA_036787535.1 of Chryseolinea sp. Classification (GTDB taxonomy): domain Bacteria; phylum Bacteroidota; class Bacteroidia; order Cytophagales; family Cyclobacteriaceae; genus Chryseolinea. The sequence continues at coordinate 9,965 of DAIQPD010000005.1, read as the reverse complement.
TCACGGTCGAAGCAGGATAAAAATATCGGGTAGAATCAACATTGAAGTAAAAAGACTTGAAAGAAGGTGTATTGTTTTCATCGCGATCGATTTGGGTATAGATAATCTGAACCTCCCACTTGTCTTTATTTAATAAAACAGAATCAAAGTCTTCGGGTTGTTGCCGCATCAGATTCTCCAAAAAGTTTTCATCTTCTTTGATTGAAGGCTTGCACGCTGCACAGGCAAGGATTAAGGTAATAAAAAATGCGTTTTTCATAGAATCAACTAAAGCACTAAAATACCGTTTGCGTATGATAGCCTCCTTAAATTTTGAGTAAATTTGTTTAAACCCGACAGCAATGAAAACTACTATACTCATGATCGCAATTTGCCTTCTGGCAATGGGTGCATCTGCTCAATCCATTATTGGAAAATGGCAACTTGTGAAGCAAAGCAATTGCGTAGAAGATAAGTTGGGTGAAGATGATGCCGATACTCAGGACTTAGTGGATGATATGAAAGGTATGTCGGGTGCAACACCTCAGGTACTTACCTTAAAAGATAAGAATGCCGGAGAAGAGAATACAAAAATCATCACGAAAAAAAAGGACTATAATTCTAAGTCATTTTTGTACAAATACGATGGCGAGTTTCTTTATTTTCTCGACAAGAAATCGCGTACGATCATTGAAGGTTTCACTGTAGAAAAATTATCGGCCGATTCGCTTATTATATCCAACACATCGCGTGCCTGCGAGACGAGGATTTTTGTCAGAATAAACTAAAGGGTTTAACCGCTAAGGGCGCAAAGAGCCGCAGAGAAAATTCTTTAATGCCTTTTGTTACTCTATATGAGGGTTAGTTGTACTAGTTGATTAAACCAAACCCACTGAGAACCTCCGCGTTCTATGCGGTTAAATTTTAAAAACATAATTCTTCTTTCCCTACCTTTGCCCAATGGTAGAAGCAGGTTCAAAGCGGGATATTCGCAAATTGAAGCAGGATGAGCTGAAAGCGTATTTTGTTCAGCTCGGTGAGAAGCCCTTTCGCGCCCAACAGGTGTACGAATGGCTGTGGAATAAATCTGCCAAAAGTTTCGACCAGATGACCAATCTTTCAAATGATCTCCGTGATCTATTGAAAGAACATTTTGTGATAAACCACATTAAGGTAGATCACATGCAGCGCAGTGCTGATGGCACCATAAAAAATGCCGTTACCTTGTTTGATGGTATGGTAGTGGAATCGGTTTTGATTCCCACTGAAAAAAGAATTACAGCCTGTGTATCATCTCAGGTAGGTTGTAGTCTCGCTTGTAAATTTTGCGCAACGGCTCGACTTAAACGCCAACGCAATTTAACGCCCGATGAAATTTATGATCAGGTAGTGGCCATAAAAGAACAAGCCGAACTTTTCTTTAACCGACCGCTTACCAACATTGTGTTCATGGGAATGGGCGAACCTTTGCTGAACTATGCTAACGTGGTGTCAGCCATTGAGAAAATCACTTCTCAAAAGGGATTGAATATGGCTTCCAGGCGCATCACGGTTTCCACTGTTGGTGTTGCAAAGATGATTGAGAAAATGGCAGATGATAATGTGAAATTCAATCTCGCAGTTTCACTTCACGCGGCAATTGACAAAACACGTTCATCCATTATGCCTATAAACGATACCAACTCACTGAAAGAATTAGGCGATGCACTACGATATTGGTATGACAAGACCGGACGCAAAGTGACGTATGAATATGTAGTTTGGAAAGGGATTAACGACAATGAAGAACATGCTCGTGCGCTTTTAAAGTTTTGTAAAATCATTCCTTCGAAAGTGAACCTGATTGAATACAATCCGATTGACGATGGGGAATTCCAACAAGCTTCTGAACAATCTTTAAACATGTACATGGAGATTTTGGAAAGCCAGGGTATTACCACCCGCATTCGAAAAAGTCGTGGAAAGGATATTGATGCCGCCTGTGGTCAGTTGGCCAATAAAACTTAATGCCGTTTTATTTCATCCTAAGGCATTCATCATCCTGAAGTCAGTTTTTTCATGAACCATCCTTTCCGTTTCATCCTTTTCACTCTCCTCTTGGTGTCCATTGGTGTCACGGGTTATTCACAGAAAACCACACGTGGAATTGTTATCGATTCTATTTCATTGAAATCGCTTCCGGGTATTCACGTTCGTATAAAGAATAAGCCAGGAGGCACCACTACCAATGCACAAGGTATTTTTATATTACCCACTTCTGTCACCGATACCTTAGTGCTTTCTTTTGTTGGATATTATACCGTTGAAATTCCATTGTTCTTTGAAGAAGAAGATATTCTGGTTCGAATGGCTGAGAAGGTAAGGATGTTGAACGAAGTAACCATAACCTCTAATCGCATTCTGCCTAGTGTCATTTATCGCACCACCCGAACCCTGCCAAAGTCTACGTTTTCAAAAGATCAGGCGTTCTCGTCACCTATCGATTACTTTTCGAAGTGGCAGAAAGAAAAAAGAAAGCTTACAAAATTTATTAATGAAAACGATCGCATCAGAACGTATGTGGATGTTATCAATGATCAGGCCTTGCGCGAAAGTATCATGGATGAGCATGAACTTTCAGAAGGTGAATACTATAGGCTCTTAGCTAAATTCAATGAGCAGAATAGAGTATTGTCATACTCAACCAATCCGGTTGAAATTGCAGATGCATTGGAGGCGTTCTTTCGGAAGAATGTGAAGTGAGTTTTTATCGTGAAGGTGCAAAGTGTCTTTGTGCGCAGGTGCTTGTGTGTTTATGTAGATTGTTGGACTGAACTAAAACACCAAAACCATTACAAACAAAAACATGATTTATTTTTTGCTAGCGTTAAACAATTTCTCCTTCTCATCTTTCGTCAGACTTTCATAACCTCCATCGGAAATCTTATCAAGGATCGTATCAATTTCATCTTGTGGCACGGATGATTTTGTTGAAGCTTTTTTTGTGGTGGCCATTTCTTTATTACGATAGGTAACTTTTACCTTTGGCTTTGCGGTAAATAGATTTTTAAACCAATCAATAACTGTTGTAATCCAACCTCCCCAATTTACACCCGCTTGTAATTGTTTGATGTAGACAAAGCCTATGAGTGCTCCGCCCAGGTGTGCTACATTACCGCCAGCATTACCTCCAACAGAAAAAAGAAAGGACACAACCACATAAAATGCTGCAATGTATTTTATCCGTACAGGTCCAAGAAACATCAAGAAGAATGTGTAGTCTGGAAGAAGTGTGGCAACGGCAACAACAACAGCAAGAACTGAAGCAGATGCACCGACCAAAGTGCTAGGCTGATTAATAAAGAATGGAATAGTATTGTAGAGAAGTAGATATAAAATACCTCCACCTAATCCACCTAAAACATAAAGCGCTACAAGTTTATCACTGCCCAAATATTCAACAAATAATTTTGCAAACCAGTAGAACATGAGCATGTTCATCAGAATATGCCATATTCCTACACTTCCAAATTCATAATTAAAAGAATGGGCAAATGAATAGGTAAGTAGAGTCCATGGTTTTGTTAGAAATTCAGGGAGAAGAGAAGGTAGTAAAAATTGATCGTAAACAAGCTGAAATATCGGCTGCGTGCTGGAAATTTTTGCCACAACAAAAAGTACTCCAATGGCAAGAAAAATCACCACGTTGATAATGATCAACTGAATGTGAGCATTGTTATGTCGCTGAAAAGCGTTTTTAAATTCGTCAAGCATATTGTTAGTTCTACCTGTTTCTACTTCTATTAGTTTACACCTCTGAATCTCCAGACTTGTAAGATAATGATTGCTGTCACGATACCACCCAAATGGGTAAAGTGTGCTGTATTATCGCCAGGTACATTTCTAAAGCCCATTAATATTGCACTAATCCCTAAAAACATAACCAGATACTTAGCCTTTACATTGAAAAGAAACATCAATCGAATTTCCATATTTGGAAAGGTAATACCAAAAGCAGTAAGAACTCCATACACAGCACCTGAAGCTCCCATCATCACTCCAAAACTTCCTAGCCCAAAAAATAAATCAGAAAATATATTGAATACACCGGCTCCAATTCCGCAGATAATGTAAAACAATAAAAACCTTTTTGTCCCCCATAACTCTTCAAGCATAGATCCAAAAAAGGCGAGCAAAAGCATGTTAAAAAAGATATGAAAAAAATCACGACTGCTGTGCACAAACATATAGGTGAATAGCTGATACGGTCTGAAATTGGGAGTACTTACATTCCAAAGTGATAAATATTCAGCAATTGGAAGTGTCGCAACGATTTTTTGGGCTATAAAAATGACCACATTAACAATGATCAAATTTTTTACAAGGGGAGTAAGTCTAAACATATTTCAGTTTTATCTATAGTCTATCGAAAGTAGCTTTCTATTTTATTAAGCTCAAAAATAAAGAATGTAGGTTTTCCATCCGGTGAATAATTGGGTGTTTTGCAAGCAAATAAACGGCCTGTTAAGGCGTACATCTCTTCACGCTCCAATCGTTGCCCGGTTTTGATGGAGGCCCGTTTGGCCAGCGACCGCGCCAGGTTTTCACTGATCGGAATGGCAAGCTCGCTTTGGTTAATCTTAAATTGTTCAATCAATCCTTCAAACAATTCTTTTTCCTGTCCACTGGAAATATTAGCTGGCACACCATTTACAGCTAAGGTATTTTTTCCAAATACCTCTACCCTAAAACCCAATGCTTCAATTTCTGGTTGCATTTCTAACACCAATGCAAAATCAGAAGCGCTAAAGGTAATGGCTTGTGGAAATAAACTTTGTTGACTTTCACCTGATTTGTTTGCGAGTTGACTCGAAAATTTTTCAAACAAAATCCGTTCGTGTGCGGCTTGCTGATCGATAATCATCATTCCTGCCTTTACCTGCTTGACGATAAATTGCCGATTCAGTTGGAATAACGTTTTTTCTTCTACCGTAGTTTGAAATTCTTCTGGTTGGTTAACAGCACTTTCAAAGCGAAGCATTTGTACAGGTACCGCTTCACGCTGTTGCATCAACTTGCTTTCTTCATTCCCACCAAAAAGTTTTTCCCAGTTCTCCAGATTATTTTTATTCACCGAACTGCTAAAGCGTTCATCAAAATATACTTCGTTCGATTGTGACACAGCATTGCTCAACTTGCTGATCATATTTACATCCGAATTAAAATCAATACCGGGAGTAAGATTGTGCGCACCAATGGCTTGTCGCACAGCAGAACGCACCACGGCATACACCGCTCGTTCATCATCAAACTTAATTTCTGTTTTGGTGGGATGAACATTCACATCGATGTGCTTTGGATCAATCTCAATAAAGAGAACATAAAAAGGAAAACTATTATCGGTCAATAGTCCTTCAAACGCATTCATCACCGCATGGTTCAAATAATTACTTCGGATGAATCGCTTGTTCACAAATATAAATTGTTCACCGCGGGTTTTTCGTGCAAAGTCGGGCTTGCCTACATACCCGGTAACGTGGACAAATTCGGTTTCTTCCTGGCAAGGCGCCAATTGATTTTGATAAGATTTGCCAAATAAATTAACAATGCGCTGACTTAGTTTGGCTTCTGGTAATTCATGCACTAACTCATCGCCCTGAACAAACGAAAATGAAATGTCAGGATGCGCAAGTGCAAGACGATGAAATTCATCTAAAATATGTCGCAGTTCTACCGGATTTGATTTGAGGAAATTTCTTCGTGCCGGAATGTTATAAAAAAGATTTTTGATGCTGATGCTTGTACCTTTTTCACACGCAACCAATTCTTGTTTTTTCACTTCCGATCCTTCCACTACCAGCAGTGTTCCCAACTCTTCATCAGCTAAACGTGTTTTCATTTCCATTTGAGCGACCGCAGCAATAGAAGCAAGCGCTTCACCGCGAAAACCCATGGTGTGTAATGTGAACAAATCTTCCGCCTTTCTGATTTTAGAAGTAGCATGTCGCTCTAAACTCATCCGCGCATCGGTCTGCGACATGCCATGACCATTATCGATGATCTGCAATAATGTTTTGCCAGCATCTTTCACGATGAGCATAATATTCTTAGCACCCGCATCAATTGAATTTTCAATCAATTCCTTTACAGCTGAAGCCGGACGTTGAACGACCTCTCCAGCAGCAATCTGGTTGGCAATAGCATCAGGTAAAAGCTGAATAATATCCGGCATGAATGGCGTTACGGTAGACCAGGAACAAAGGTGATGATTACCTCCTGATTTTTCTAAATTTTATAATAAGGTAAACAGGAATAATAACAAGTGCCACGCCATAGAGCGCAATATTGCCAAATTGTAAATAACAAATAAACCCAACCACCATTACCAGCATCAATGCCAAACGCACCAATGCGGCCGATGGATCAGCTTGTACCGGAACTGTTTTCTTTGCCACTCTGAACGATCCTGAAATTCGATGACGGTGTCCCTCTTCAACTTGATTTAATTCAGCATTCTCCTTTAATTTTTTCTCTTTTTCAAATTCTTCGGTAATACGTAATTCCCGCTCCTTTAATTCTTCGTCCATCGGATGGTAATGCCGGGGTGTATATCCAAAGCGTTTATAGTTGGGGATCTTGGTGAAGAGTTGTCCGAATTTCATAGCAATAATATCAATCGTTTAACCTTATGCTTTCAATGGTTTATATTTCAACAGACCATTTATCAAATTACATCGTTACGTTAGTACAAATTAACAAGCGATTGCAGAATAAGCTGTAACTTTATCCGCAAAGTTGGTTCCTTAAAAATCAAATTACAAAGCAAACAGGTCGATGTTAAGAAAAGTTTTCTTTTGTTTCCTATTCTCACTGAGTTTAAGCCTCACGCTTTCGGCACAAAATGATAAAAATCGCTGGGTCGATAGTGTTTTTAATACCTTAAGTGTAAATGAACGCATTGGGCAAATGTTTATGGTTACGCTTTCTTCTGACGATGAAACGACTGTCAGTAAAGGAATTGAAGATGAAGTAGAAAGTCACCGAATTGGAGGGATAATTTTCACTCACTTTTCTCCTCTAGAGCAGGCCAGACTTACCAATCGGTTTCAGCGCGCTGCAGAAATCCCATTGCTCATTGCACAAGATGGTGAATGGGGATTGGGCATGAGCCTGGATAGCGCCATTCAATTTCCAAGAGCTTTAATATTAGGTGCCATTCAAAATAATGAAATGGTGTATGCCTTTGGTGTGGAAGTTGCACGACAAATGAAATCCATGGGTGTTCACATTAATTTTGCGCCTGTTGCTGATGTAAACAATAACCCGCAAAATCCTGCAATTAGTTATCGATCCTTTGGTGCAAATAAAATCAATGTAGCATCCAAGTCAGTTGCCTTCATGCAAGGCATGCAAGACCATGGCGTGTTGGCGTGTGCAAAACATTTTCCTATAAAAGGTCTAACCGTTTTGGATGTTCAAAAGGGACTGCCGGTCCTTCAAACCAATGTTGACAGCATTCAATCCTATCCCTATCAAAAACTTTTTGAAAATAATATTGCAGGTGTTTTGCTTGCCTCCGCAGACTTTCCCCTTTTTTACAACAATAAAAATCTGATCGAAAAAAATCAATTCAACTCCTCCAAACTTTCGTCATTATTTACAGGCGATTGGCTTCGGAGAAAATTCAATTATGGCGGTTTAGTTTTTGTTGATATTCAAAACACACAAAGCCTTACTGAAAAATACAGAGAAGGTGAAACTGAATTGTTTGCCTTTCAAGCCGGCAATGACGTGCTGATGAATTCAAAAGATGTAAGTGCCTCCGTTCGAAAAATCAGAAAATTAGTTCAACGGAATAAAAGCTACGCAGAACAATTAGCGGTTTCTGTAAAGAAAATACTAGCGGCTAAATACGATGCAGGGCTAACCAGAAAACGGCTAATCAACACCGACAATTTGGTGATGCGATTAAATTCACCATCGTCTCATGTCTTGAATCAAAAATTAATTGAGGCATCAGTAACGGTTATCCACAACGACCACAATGTTATACCGCTCACATCATTAGAGGAAAAACACATTGCCTACATTACCAGCGATGGCACAGCACCCAACACCGAATTTTATCGCTACCTGAGTAAATATCGGGATGTAGCCTATTTCACAGTAAACGACAAAACAGATTGGCTGGAGTTGACTGATGCCCTTGATGATCAGGAGATCATCATTGTAGGGGTCTTTCCGCAAACACCTCAATCTGTGGTTGATAAATTACACAAGGCTCTAAAACAACTTCAACCCAATCGCGAAATAATTGCCTGTGATTTTGGTAATGAAACATTCTTGAAATCAGCTGACGGTTATTCAACTCTGATTACCGCTTATGTTAACAATACGGAAACGTTAAGGACAGTTCCTCAAATTATTTTTGGTGGGTTACCCGCAAAAGGTGTACTCCCTTTCACTACCTCATCCTGGTGCACAGAAGGTATGGGTGTACGAACAAAAAGCCTGAGCCGCCTAGCGTATTCCTTACCTGAAGAGGTTGGAATGGATAGTAAAGTTTTGAAAAAAATTGAAGCCATTGCGCAAGAGGCAATAACTATTAAAGCCACACCGGGTTGCAATGTTTTAGTTGCGCGCAATGGAAAGGTAATCTATGAAAAATCATTTGGCTATCTGGATTACGAAAACAAAAGTCAGGTTACAGAAGAAACAATCTATGACCTTGCATCACTAACAAAAGTCTCTGCCACATTACAGGCCGTAATGTTTATGCATGAAAGAGGAATGATCGATATTCATAAAAAAATATCCTATTACCTCCCCGAGCTAAAGAAAACCAACAAGAAAGACGTTACCATTTATGATATTCTAATCCACCAGGCAGGATTAACTCCTTTTGTTCCTATGTGGACCTCAACCATGAACACGAATAAGAAAGAGTTTTTACCTCTCTACTATGGATCAATACGAAACGAACAATATCCACTTCAGGTATCTCCAAATCTGTTTGCATCAACCCTCATTCAAGATTCAATTTGGTTATGGATAGGGAAATCAAAAATGATCGACAAACCAGCACGCACATCGTATCCTTACCGATACAGCGATCTTGGTTTTATGATGCTGAAACAGTTAGCCGAAAAGATGTTGAATCAACCCATTGCTGATTTTCTTCAGCAAAATTTATATGAACCATTAGGTGCAAGCTCAACCGGATTTAATCCACTTCTGTATTTTTCGAAAGAAAGAATTGCACCTACGGAGCGTGATACTATTTATAGAAAATCCATGGTACTCGGTACTGTACATGATGAGCGTGCGGCCATGATGGGTGGTATTAGTGGTCATGCTGGTTTATTCAGCACCGGTGCAGATTTACTTAAACTCGGACAAATGCTGTTGCAAGACGGAAGCTATGGAGGTATTCAATATTACAAACCCGAAACTGTTCAGCTCTTTGCTACACGACAATTTGAAAAAGGAAGAAGAGGGCTGGGATGGGACAAGCCTATTATAGGCGATTGGAACAGTCCTACATCCTTGCGTGCATCGTATAAAACATTTGGGCACACCGGCTTTACAGGAACGTGCATGTGGATCGACCCTGAGTTCAACCTGGTCTATGTTTTTGTTTCAAATCGGGTCTTTCCGGATCGAAGTAATAAACTAAATCAGGTGAATATCCGTTCTCGCATACAGGATGTTATTTACGAATCCATTTTTGAATATTGCAAAAGCGGAGAGCAGGCTTTGACAAGACAATAAACAATGAATCTTTACGTCCATCACTGAAAGATTCCCTTTATAATGAAAGCGTCACAAAAAGATTCTTAACTGCTACATTCGAAGAATTAAATTGTGTCTACAATACACCATAAATTAAAATTTTCAAGGTCATGAATATCGGTATTGTCTGTTACCCAACCTTCGGAGGAAGTGGTGTTGTTGCCACAGAATTAGGTAAGGCACTTGCAAAAGAAGGGCATAAGGTTCACTTCATA
>DAIQPD010000307.1:0-3505 GCA_036787535.1 Chryseolinea sp. | reverse complement strand
AATGAAATCTGATCACCGATCAATGTTTTATCTGAATTGGCAATGGTTGCTACAACATCATAATTGCCTGTGCCCGTATTACGTCTAAGTAATACGTAATTGTCTTTGTTTTGAGGGAATTGCCCTGCAATGCCTTCACTAAAATCGAAGGTGATGTTGGCATCCACAGTACCCGTCTTGTCAACATACCAGGTCCGATCCCAACGCTGTACCACTCCACCAGTACCCAGGTTTGACACCGATACTGCATTGGCAACACCATTATGTGCTGCCAGTACAAATTCTCCATTGACATCTACTGTACCACCAGAAGGTGAAAGAATAAACCCTTGAGAGTTCCCCAGAAAGTGAGACGTTCCACCACTAAAACCAATGCCGGCAAGATCAAAATCATGATTTAAGGTTGTACCACCAGCAACATCACCTCCGTAATTGTCATTTGCCGATAAGGCTGTGTTGTATTTTGATGAGAGATAGTTTTCAACAATGATGCGTTGCGCTTGATTAAGTGTTGTTCGATAAATGATCACTTCGGTCATTTGACCTTCAAAATTAGTAAGAACCCCAGCGTCAAATGAACCGATAAAGAGGTTACTGTTATTATTTGCTATCGAAGCGGGACCTGCCGTGGTACTTTGTGCGGTTCCATCTCTCAACCCAATAACCGATGTTCCGTTTATGATTTGCGAAATGATGTCAATTTGAGCTGTTCCGGTATTCCCGGTATGCAAGGCAAGAGGCCCTGTTGTGCCTACAGTAGTTTGCCACGCTGGATTAACAGCAGCTGTCAATTGAATAAAATAAGATTGGTTTGTTGCCGCAGCCGATCGTTTTGAGATAATACCGTTAATTCCACTCTGTTGAGCATTAGGTCGGGCTACAAAGAATATTGAAAGATTACTTGTGTTATCAAGATTATCATTGTCAGGTACTTGAAGAAAGAAATTGACACCCCCTGTATTGAGAAAATTGATAGAAGGAAGGCCATTGAAATTAGCGTCAGCAGCAATTAAGGATGGTCTTGTAGCACCAGATCCCGTGGCTGAGTTGCTATTGCCTGATTGATCAGTCCAGCTATCGACAAGCGCTCCAGTAGTTGAAATGCCTGTATTTGACCTAAGCCAAAGCACATTTTGAGGTTGCCCGCTGGAACCGTCTGCATTACCGACACCGCCAGGGCCGGTCTGTGCAATCAGTGAATAAGAGAAGGAAATAAATAAAGATGCAAGTACAATTCGTCTCATAATGGTTTGATCAAGCCAATAGAGCAAATGTAACTGAATTTATGATAGAATTTAAGCGATATGTTGTTCGAAATGGAATATCAAGTGATGTGGCTGTCTTTTAATGGTTAATGGTTAATGGTTAATTTAAGTTGCAGCATTTACAAGGCTTCTAGACTATTAACTTTTAACCATTAACCGTTAACTTCTAGACTATTAACCATTAACTTCTACTCACTTTACAAGAAACCACGGATTTAAAAGATCGGGTTTATTGTATATTACCTCAGCATCAGTGCCGTGTTGAAATACTTTTAAATCTACTGCCTTTACTACTGCATGAGCAGCAGCGGTGTCCCATTCCATTGTAGGCGCAAAACGGGGGTAAATGTCCGCCTTACCTTCGGCCAATAGCATAAACTTTAAACTGCTTCCCTGCGAAACCAGATTGGGGTTATTCAACCTGTTTACAAATTCCTGTGTCTCATCACTCATGTGTGAGCGTGATGCTACAATGCGCAAGCCGGATTGAGTTAGATCAGTGGGTTTGCGCTTTGTGAGTGGTGTTGTTTTTCCATCGCGTTTTACGAAACCACCTGCTATTTCATCAGCGTAAAAAACATCGCCTGTAACCGGTACCGCCACTACACCAAGAATGGGAACACCTTTATGTATGAGCGCGATGTTGACTGTAAACTCACCATTACGTTTTAAAAATTCCTTTGTACCATCAAGCGGATCTACCATCCAGAAATAATCCCAGTCTTTTCTTTCTTCGTATGGTATGCTTCTACCTTCCTCACTTAACAGTGGGAGTTTAGAAGACTGTAGATTTTTTACGATTGATTCGTGTGCTTTTCTATCCGCCAGCGTAAGTGGAGAGTTATCTCCTTTTGCTTCCGCCTGAAAATCGCCAGAATGATATACCGTTAGAATTTCTTTTGAGGCTTCTTCTGCAGCGGTTACTGCGAGAGATAAGAGGGGTTTTAGATTCATAGGAATTGTTCAAATAATATTTCATGTCTGAAGTTTGAGGTTTGAAGTCTCAGGTTCGAGGTTAACATCAAACTTAGGACATCAAACCTCAAACGGTTTTACACAATCATCCCCGCTGCCACAGTTTCATTCGTTCCTTCATCTACCAGAATAATACTTCCTGTAATTCTGTTTTTGCGGTAGCTGTCGAAGAACAAAGGTTGTGACGTGCGGATTTTTATGCGGGCAATTTCATTCAAGGTTAACTGATCTGCATTGTCAATTTTATGAAGACTGTTTATATCCAGCTTATATTGAATTTCTTTTAATACACCTTTCACTTCTTTCGTCATGTGACGCACAAAGAATTTGGAGCCTATGTTGATTGGACGCTGGCTCATCCAGCACACCATTACATCGATATCTTGTTCGGATTCCGGATGGTTGTTGGGCTTTGAAATAATATCACCACGGCTAATGTCAATCTCATCTTCTAATGTTATTGTAACGGACATCGGTGCAAATGCCTCTTGTAATATTTCATCTCCCAACCGAATCGATTTTATTTTCGATGTAAAGCCGGAAGGCTGCACTAACACCTCTTCTCCTGGTCTGAAAATTCCGCCTGCTACTCGCCCTGCATATCCACGAAAATCGTGATGCTCATTCGACATTGGACGAACAACATACTGCACAGGGAACCGGCTATCAATATGATTGTAATCACTTTCGATGTGAACGGTTTCTAGCATGTGAAGCAACGTAGCTCCCTGATACCAATCCATTTTTTCTGAACGGTTCACTACGTTATCTCCTAGCAACGCACTGATGGGCACAAACTGAATATCGGAAACTTCAAGCTTGGAAGAAAATGCTTTATAGTCGTCTACAATTTTCGAATACACATTTTCATCGTAGTTCACCAAATCCATTTTGTTTACACAAACAATCACGTGCGGGATTTTGAGAAGCGATGCAATATAGGAGTGTCTGAAGGTTTGCTCGATTAATCCTTTGCGTGCATCAATCAATATCAATGCAAGATTCGCAGTGGATGCACCCGTAACCATGTTACGCGTATATTGAATATGACCAGGTGTATCTGCGATAATAAACTTACGCTTGGGTGTAGCGAAGTAGCGATAGGCAACATCGATGGTAATACCTTGTTCGCGTTCGGATTTTAATCCATCCGTTAACAACGAAAGGTCGACATAATCAAACCCTTTTTTTGCACTCGATGCTTCTACTGCTTCAAGCTGATCTTCAAAAATACCTTTACTATCATGAAGTAATCTTCCAATTAA
>DAIQPD010000306.1:0-3505 GCA_036787535.1 Chryseolinea sp. | reverse complement strand
GAAACACCCGTAGCAAATCGCATCCACTTTAGTAAGTTAAGTTCAACCTCAATGCCTGGTTCTACAACGGTAAAGAAATTCTCATCCAGATTTGATTCATCAATATCATGATCGCTGTCCCAATTTCTTCTCTCGTACTGCGCTGTGAAACCAGCACCTGTAAAAAGATGAAGACCAACGTGAAAGGCTCTGTTGGATCCAATCACATATTCTGTTACCCCACCAAACTGACCATAAGCATAGCTCATATTTACCCCAGGAATGGTGCTATACCTTGGCAAAACAGGTATATCATTCGTCACAGCTTTGGCGCCAACACCAATTAAAAGCTTGCTGTTTATGTACCAACCACCATATACTCCTACCAGGTTAGCAAAATTTCCATCAATGGAAGTAAATGAATTGGTAATCGCGCCATATCCTCCTGATTTTCCTGGTTTAAAAAGCGTTTGAATTTCCTGCGCTTTGGATAAGGAAGCGCTGACCAGTAAAATGGCAATGGTTAATGTTAGATTCGTTTTCATAGCATTCTTTTTTGATGCTATGACAAGTCTAAACAGAATTACCCCTACCTGGATATCAAATATTTTTGACTTTGATTGATAAATCGATTTTGAGGAAAAATAATAGGCTTATAGTAAAGAAATGGGTTTAATCGCTTGATGGGTAAGTCTTAAATATTTTATTCTCAGAATCGCCATCTAAGGCAAATCAATGCCCTCCCTTCATATACGCCCAACCTTCTTCCTGGCGAGTAGCGAGTTGAACCATAGCAGAAGGAACTATCCTCACTTCAGAAAGTAAATCTTCCTTTTTTAGATTTCTCTTGCGCATGGTGTTATTGCAAGCAGAGAAAATTACACCTTTTGCAGCCAACTCCTTTAGGGCCGAACTGGATTTTGATCCTGCCGTTGTGAGTAAATCAAGACCGGGTCCGTGGCAGACGACTTCTATTTCTGCGTTGGGCCAGGCATTGAGAATATTTTTTACCTGAGCAGTAACCGATGCTTGTGATTCAGAATCGCCATCGCTGAATTGCAAAACGATGTGATGTTTCTTCATATCAATCATATCTGAATTTTGTTGAGCAAAAGACATAGTAGCAGTGCAACAAAGTACTGCGAACGCGAATATTTTTTTCATGATCATGTATTTGTGTTTGGAGAAAGTTATAAAAAGGAATGATTACTTTTTAATTTTTAATCAGAATATCTTTCTACTCTGTGATCTTACTAATTAAGAATCATTCAATAACAAGGGAAGCGCTGAGCGTGAGTGATCCACTTTCAGGTTTTGTGCCCGAATGTCGTTTTCAAGACATTGTAAAGAGAACCTTTTAATGAAGCGAATGTTTGATTACTTATGTTTATAATACTAATCTGACAAACTATGAAAACCACGACTGCGATTGCTGCGCTTCTCTTTTTATGTTTAAATTCGTATTCGCAGGTCAGTCCTGTAGATAACACAGGAACTTCCATAGGAGGGTATGACGTGGTATCTTATTTTAATATTGGCAAAGCAGTGAAAGGGAATCCAGAAAATGTTTACGAGTTAGAAGGAGTGCGCTATTTATTTTCATCAAAAGAGAACCAAAAATTGTTTGAAGCGAATCCGCAAAAGTACCTTCCACAGTATGATGGATATTGTGCCTTAGCTGTTAGTTATGGAAAGAAGATTTCCATTGATCCAAAGACATTTAAAATCATTGATGGAAAACTGTATCTGTTTTTTAATGGCTTGGTGCGCGGTAAACAAGTAAATTCTCAAGACACATGGGACAAGAGCGAAGCAAGACTCCTTCAGAAGGCTGATGATCTTTGGCCGGATGTGAAAAAGAAAAAATTCAAAGACACGGATAGCCTTTAAGAATCCATTTTCTGTTTTATTAAATTCAATCGCATAGGTATTTTACATGTGCGATTTTTTTTATGATCGTGATGGTCCGTACCTGGGATTCAATTGCCGCAATTTACCCATCATAATGTCGCCTTTACACAGGGTAAATTTTAAAGCAGAACAGTAGATTTGGTAAATTGTATCACCAAAAAAATACCAATGAAAACAGCAACAGCCAAAAACGTTGATGAATATATTTCCGCATATCCAAAAGATGTTCAGAAACTGCTTGAAGAGATTCGTGTGGTGATCAAAAAAGCTGCACCCGATGCAGAAGAAACAATTAAATACGCCATACCTACTTATGTTCAAAATGGAAACGTATTAAGCTTTGCGGCTTTCAAAAACCATATTGGGTTTTATCCGGCACCACGAGGAGTACCAGAATTTGAAAAAGCACTTACAAAGTATGAAGGTGCTAAGGCCACTGCACGCTTTCCAATAAATGAACCACTGCCATTGACGCTAATAAGTAAAATGACAAAATTTCTGGTGAAGCGAAGTTTAGAGAAAAAGAAGACAAAGAAATAGCCTTGTCCGTTTCCTTCTGAATAGTCTGAAAAAAATACAATTGCTAATGTCATAGTTGTACGGTAGGATTTAAAAGCGCCATCGTTTATATTCGATTTCTTAAAATTTGTATGCGCTTCATTTTTTTCATCTTTCTTCTTGCCTTCTCTTGCCCTGTCTTCTCACAAAAGACAAAACCCGAAAAGATTATTTTAGATACTGATTTTGGAAATGATTGTGATGATGCGGGTGCGTTAGCCATTCTGCATCAGATGGCATATCTGGGAGAAGCGGAAATTCTGGCAACGATGTATCCAATGAATGATGAATGGGGTGCTGCAGCAATTGATGCTGTAAATACCTATTATGGTAAATCAAACATTCCGATCGGTACATACAAAGGAGATTATGTTTACAAGGGAAAGCACAATGATTTTTATAACAGTGCACTTGCTTCTACTTTTCCCAACGATTTAAAAACAGGACACAATGCACCTCATGCTATTGTACTATATCGTAAAATACTTTTGTCTCAACCAGATAAGAGTATTACCATTGTTGTGGTTGGGCCGCAGCGGTTGCTTGCCGATTTATTATTATCACCGTCCGATTCCATCAGCAAACTGAATGGAATGCAATTGGTAAAAAAGAAAGTTAAGAAGTTGGTTTCTATGGGAGCGGAGTATCCCTCCGGCAATGAATGGAATATTAGAATTTGCCCGGATGGCGCAAAGCTTGTTGCCGAACAATGGCCAACACCGATTGTATATTCCGGGTTTGAAATCGGCAAACCGATTATGACGGGGGAAAGATTAATTACGGAAACAGAGAAAACAAATCCTGTGCGTGTTGCATTTGAAACAAATCCGATGGTGGACGAAAAAAAGAACCGACATAGTTGGGATGAAACGGCTGTGTTGTATGGTGTGCGCGGATTAAAAGATTATTGGACACTATCAAGTGGTGTGCTTAAAATTTCTGAGGATGGAAAAAATAGTTGGATTATCCCTGGAAAGACCCATCAATACCTTATTGCTAAAATGCCAACGTTGGAAATTAAAAAGGTCATTGAAGACATGATGGTAGCGCCACCCTT
>DAIQPD010000305.1:0-3527 GCA_036787535.1 Chryseolinea sp. | reverse complement strand
GAAACGGGAACGGATTAAGGATCTCAGTACATTGGATGAAGAGGGTAGATATCTGGAAGGATTTTACATTATGGATTATCACACTAAAAGACAAAGTATCCCCGAAGTGCTTTTTGGAGTGCGATTGTTTGATACTTCTGAATTTGGTTCAAAATATTTTGGCAGGGACCGGCCAATTCATAGTGATATAAACATGGTTTTTTTTAGTACAGGGTTGGTTGGTGTAATTTTATTTTTTGGATTTTACTATAAATGTTTTTTCTATAGGAATGGCAAAATTTCAAAGACAAGTAGAAAGGTATACTATCCGATACTAAGTATGTTCCTTACTATACTTATACCAGGTCGCTTTATTGGCACGCTTACATTTGCTCCTTTTTTGATGCTGTTGTTATCTTCTACAAAAGTTTGGAATGCGATAGAGGTACCATCATCCTCACCTGATGATGAATGGGTAAATCATGATGAGTTGTTAAATGAATACACTAATAAATGAAGATGCGAATACTTTTTGTCTGCAGTGGTAATGTTAAGGGTTTTGAAATTGTTCCTTTTATTAAGGAGCAGGGCGAAGCATTAAAACGGCAAGGTGTTGAAGTTGATTATTTCCCCGTGATCGGAAAGGGCATAGTAGGGTATTTGAAAGCAGGCCTTCAATTACGGGAGGAACTCAAACATAAGCAGTATGATGTTATCCATGGACATTTTACTTTGTCGGGTTGGGCAGCAGTATTGGGTTCACGAAAGACTCCAGTTGTTTTATCATTGATGGGCAGTGATGCATACGGAGAATATGTTGGAGAGAATAAGGTAATTTTTACAAGCCGTTATCTTACCCTGTTAACGTACATGATACAGCCCTTCGTGAAAGGTATCATTTCCAAATCGGCAAACATTGAGAAATACGTATTTCAAAAAAGTAAATCCTACATTATTCCGAACGGCATTGATGCGAAAAAATTTCACCCGGTGAAAGGTGGGTTTCGAAATGAATTAAATTTTAATTCAAAAAAGAAACAGGTGTTGTTTCTCGGAAGCAAGAAGAGTGTTCGCAAGAATATTTCGTTGGTTCAAAATGCTATGCAGTATTTAAATTCGGATGAAGTGGAATTGATCAATCCATATCCGGTGTCACATAGTGAGGTGCCCAAGTATTTGAATTCAGCCAATGTAATTGCAGTGTGTTCGTACATGGAAGGTTCACCTAATGTGGTGAAAGAGGCCATGGCATGCAATTGTCCTATTGTTGCTACAGCGATTGGTGATGTGGAATGGGTATTAGGCGACACACCCGGTTGTTACCTATCCTCTTTCGATCCAAAGGAATACGCTGAGAAATTAAAACTGGCATTACAGTTTTCTGAAATTCATGGAAGAACAAAGGGCGAAGAGCGACTAAAGGAGTTGGGATTAGACTCTGAAACAATTGCTAGTCGCGTTGTTGAAGTATATAAAATGGCCATTCAATAATATGCGCATCCTCATCGACATCAATCACCCGGCACACGTTCATTACTTTAGAAATTTCTATAAGATAATGACGGCAAAGGGACACTCTATATTAGTAGTCTCAAGAAACAAAGAGATTGAACATAAGTTATTGTCACTTTATAATATTCCATTTGTAAATCGCGGAAAGGGAAAATCTGGTAAAGTCAGTAAGTTTCTTTATCTGATGTATGCTGATTTTAAATTATGGTTATTGTCATTGAAATTTAAGCCTGACGTATTTTTGAATTTTCTCCATCCGTATCCTTCACATGTTTCAAAAGCATTAGGTAAGGTATCGCTTGTGTTCAGCGACACGGAGCATGCAAAGCTTCATCATCAGTTAACGGTTCCTTTTGCTACACACATCTTTACACCCGCATGTTATCGAATCGATCTGGGCCCAAAGCATATTCGATTCAATGGGTATATGGAATTGTCTTATCTGCATCCAAATTACTTTACGCCAGATCCTTCGATTCTGAATATCCTGAAGGTAAAGGAAGATGATACCTTTGTTATTATCCGTTTTGTTTCCTGGGCAGCTGCACACGACTTCGGGCATACTGGAATGTCGCTGGAAAACAAACGCAGAACGGTAATGGAATTATCAAAGTACGCCACCGTGTTTATTTCAGCTGAAGGATCGCTTCCGGATGATCTGGAGAAATTCAGAATAAAAATTCCGTTCGATAAAATGCACGATGCTTTGTTTTACTGCTCGCTTCTGTTTGGCGAAAGTGCCACCATGGCTTCAGAAGCCGCGATGTTAGGAACGCCTTCGGTTTTTATTGATAATGACGGACGTGGGTATACAGATGAAGAAGAAAGTAAATATCACATCGTAAACAATTTCACAGAAAGCGAAGCGGATCAGCAACGTGCATTGAAATGCGCATTGCAAATTGTTCAAGATAAAAACGGAAAGGAAAAATATAGAGAGATCCGGAAAAACATTTTGACCAACTCGATTGACACCACAGCCTTTATGGTGGAGCAAGTATTGAAATTTGAGAAACGCTAAAACAATTTGATTATTCCAGGGAAGGAATCATTTCTTCATAAGTAGCTTTTTCATTTTCTACTTTTATGTTATCGAAGTATGCCACCCGATGTGTGCGTTTGGATGATCCAGATTTAAAGGCTTATTACCTTCGAAATCTTCGCGAAAGATGATATGCTGTTCAAAGGAGTTTGAATGAATAATAATGGGAGGGAAGCTTAAGTTTTTAGACGAAGAGCTGAATACAATTATTGAAGATCATGTAGATGTTGATGACAATTCTACTCTCTGGTGGTTGGGAGAATATGAAATTTTTATTGTTTTTTCGATTCAGTCTTTCTCTTTTTCTTTTCCTGATTTTTGAAGTACCCTTTGAAAAGAACATTTGATTTTAAGGCTTCCATATTTTGGTTAAAGCCCCTTGTTCCTTGTTCAATGTTCATACCGCTTTTGGATATATTTTCACGAAGGACAGTATCGCGAAGCAAAAGACTGACCGTGCCTTCACCCTGCTCCATGGTGTGAATTACTTTTTTTAAATTCTCAAGAACCCCCACTGTTTCTTTACTAGCTTGTTGAATTTGTTGCATGGAACTTGCCAGTTGCAATGATAATGTTGTGTCGGTAAAAAGTTTAGGGATCAGTCCATTTCCGTGGCTGAGTGTAAGGGCAAGATTTTTTCCGGTGTTGGTCATTTGCGCTGTGTTTAATCCAGCTTTTCTGAATTCACTAATGGCATTCTTAATATCTTGAGTTATGATGGTATCCGACAAGAGCATCCAAAGACTTTCGTTGTTATTGAGTTTAATGGTGATTTCGTAGAGGTTGTGTGTAATACGCTCCATGTTTGAATTCGTTGTACTCAGTGTCCGTAACATTTCTTCTGTTTCAACCGCCTTTCTTGAATAGATAGTATCACCTTCTTCAATTGATTTTGTATGATTTCCTTGTGCATTAATATTGATTAGTTTATTTCCCATGATGCCATCCGTGCCAATGGTCGCGATCGCATTTTTTCGAATATAGGGTTTCATTT